>JAEWDX010000404.1 GCA_023389895.1 Bacillota bacterium | reverse complement strand
CGATTCATCCAATTGCGTATCAACTCTTTCAGTTTTTTTCTTATTTTGAATCGATTCATCCAGTTGCATGTCAACTCTTTCAGATTTTCTCTTACTTTGAATCGATTCATCCAGTTACGTGTCAACTCATTCTGGTTTCCTCTTACTTTGAATCGATTCATCCAGTTGCGTATCAACTCTCTCGGATTTACTCTTACTTTGAATCGATTTACCTCGTTGCGTGTCAACTCTTTCAAGTTTTCTCTTACTTTGAATCGATTCATCCAGTTGCGTGTCAACTCTTTCAGTTTTCTTCTTACTTTGACTCGATTCATCCAATTGCGTGTCAACTCTTTCAGATTTTCTCTTACTTTGACTCGATTCATCCAATTGCGTATCAACTCTTTCAGTTTTCTTCTTACTTTGAATCGATTTGCCTCGTTGCCTACCACTTTTTTTGGAATTCAAGGAAAAATATCGCGGGAGACAATTAAAAATAGGCGGCATGGTAGAAACAGAAAAAAGGGGTGTCACTTATCAGATAGCCCTTTCAAAAATTATTAACACGGATAAAAACGAGCGAGTTATCCCCCACCAGCAAAGCTCTCAACAGCTTTTCCGTGTAATTGATAATAAAATCCCTTATCCTTAAGAAGAGAATCATGGTTGCCAGCTTCGATAATTTGCCCCTTCTCGATGACAAAAATTTTATCTGCATTTTGGATGGTATTTAAACGATGGGCGATAACAAAACTCGTTCTCCCCTTCATTAATTCTCGCAACGCCTCTTGAATCTTCAATTCTGTCACTGTATCAATACTGCTTGTTGCCTCATCTAAAATGAGAATAGATGGGTTGGCAAGAAAGGCTCTCGCGATCGACAATAACTGTTTTTGCCCTTGGCTAATCCCACTTCCATCTTGATTCAAAACCGTATCATAGCCATTTGCTAGTCTTTTAATAAACCAATCCGCATTGGCTAACTTGGCTGCTACAACAATTTCTTCATCCGTTGCCTCCAATCTCCCATAGCGAATATTTTCCCGAATCGTACCTTGAAATAAGAAGGTATCCTGCAAAACAAAGCCAAGCTGTTGCCGCAAGCTTTCCTTTTTCACAGTAGCAATATCATGGCCATCAAGCAAAATACACCCGCTATTAAGCTCGTAAAATCTTGATAACAAATTGATAATCGTTGTTTTTCCTGCCCCTGTTGGTCCTACAAAGGCTGCAGTCTCCCCAGCTTTTACAGTGAAATGGATATTTTTAAGTGTATTCGCTTCGTCCTCATATCCGAAACTGACATGTTGAAAACCAACATCACCATTCACCGCATTTAACTCCATACATTTTTCATTTCCCGTAAACTCTTCCTCTTCATCGAGAATTTCAAAGACCCTTTCCGCACCAGCGATTGCCGACAACAATGTGTTGAACTGGTTGGCAAGATCATTGAGTGGACGGGTAAATTGACGGGCATATTCGGTAAAAATAACGATAACCCCAATGGAAATCATGCCCTTTAACGCAAAAATCCCACCAATTCCCGCGATAATCGCAAAGCTTAAATTATTTAAGACATTCATTAGCTTCGGGATAAAACCAGAATACGTTTGTGCCCAAAAACCAGCGTTCTTCAGCCGTTCCGCTTTTTCAAGAAATTCATCGATTACCTTTTTTTCCTGTGAAAATGTTTTAATAATTCTCTGACCAGAGATGGATTCTTCAATAAAGCCATTTAATTCACCAAGATGCTTCTGCTGTTCTTTAAACAAAGGACCTGTTCGTTTCGTAATCCACTTCATTCCGATAAACATGAGCGGCACAATGATTAACGTTAATAGCGTCAATGGCAGGCTTAACCAGACCATCACAGAAACAGTTCCAATAAGCGTTAGCAAACTAGAAAAAACTTGGATAAATGAGCTATTTAATGTGGAACTGACATTCTCAATATCATTCGTAATTCTGCTCATCAATTCCCCATGTTGACGCTTATCGAAAAAAGGAATCGGTAGCTTATGAAGATGGTGAAAAAGTTTTGTTCTCATTGTAAAAACAGTGTTTTGCGCAATCCCAATCATCCAATAGTTTTGTAGCCAAAGAGATAATGAATGGAAGAGATAAATAAAGATTAATCCGATAAATAACTTGAACAAACCGACATGATTGGTCGTAACAATATAGTCATCAATCGTTTTTCCAACTAAGTATGGGCCGAGAAGTCCTAATGCCGAGCTAATCACAACCATAAAGAGAACAAGAAATAAGAGTGCTTTTTCCACTGCGAGAAAATACCAAATTCTTATTAACGTATTTTTAACATTGCTCGGTTTCCGATTTGATCCTTTCGATTTTTGATTATTTTCTTTGTTTAGCGACAACTTTGGATATTGAAACGGTTTTTTCCATTCATTAAGCATAATAACGTTCACCATCCCCTGACTGAGATTGATAAATTTTCTTGTATAGGGCAGATGTTCGTAGTAGTTCCTCGTGTGTTCCTTGTGCTAATAAGGCACCATCCTCAAGCAGTAAAATTTGATCTGCTTCGACAGCCGTACTTAATTTTTGTGTGATAATCAGTGTTGTGCAGCCATATTCCTTTAATGCCTTGAGCAAGTTTGCCTCTGTTTTCACGTCAAGTGCACTCGTGCTATCGTCAAGGAGTAACAGTTTTGGTTTCCTAACGAGTGCTCTTGCGATCGATAACCTTTGCTTTTGCCCACCGGAAAGATTCACCCCTTTTTGACCAAGGTTTGTGTCTAACCCCTTGGGAAAAGAATGAATGGTTTCCTCAATTTGAGCGTTTCTGAGAGCCTCTATGATTTCATCGATTGTTGCATCTTCCTTGCCCCAGGAGATATTCTCTTTAATACTTCCCGAAAACAGCAAGGCTTCTTGTGGAACATAACCGATATTCCTCCGGAGTGTCTCCATTTTCATTTTTCGAATATCCATTCCATCAATTAGAATGCTCCCGCTCTCAATATCATATAGTCGGGGAATTAATTGAAATATTGTTGTTTTTCCAGAACCAGTTGCACCAAGAATGGCGATTGTCTCACCAGGCATTATCGTAAAACTAATATCTGCTAACGCAGGAGAATCGCTTCCGGGATATCGAAAACTAACATGATTGAAAACGATTTCTCCTTCATGGATTTTATTCTCCTCTTCTGCTTCTTCTGCATCAACAAGCGCAATTTCCGTATCAAGAACTTCCACAATTCGATTTGAAGAGGCTCTTGCTCGAGAAAAGACCATAATGATCATCGAGAAAACAGAAAATGCGGCAGTCATTCGTGTTGCATAGTTAACAATGGCGACAACCTCTCCGATCTTTACTTGCCCGGTTCCGACATGAATACTCCCAAACCAAAGAACAGCGAGAATACTAATGTTCATGATTAAAAGTAGAATTGGCATCGTTAATTCCATGATGCGTAAGGCGTGGATCGTTTTGTCTCGGAGATCTTGATTTACCTTTCTGAACCGCTTTTCTTCATGTTTTCTTCTGACAAACGCTTTAATTAGTCTAATTCCCGTTAAGTTTTCTCGCATGATATTGTTAACAGCATCTAATTTCCCCTGGACAATTTTAAAAAGCTTGCCCCCGTTATTCAATAACCAGAAGAGAAAAAGGAAGAGGAACGGTACGACCGCTGCGAGAATAAGAGCCATTTTCACATTAACGATAAAGGCCATCACAAGCCCACCAATGATCAACAATGGCGCCCTTAAGGCAATTCTTAAGCTCATAAAAACTGTGTTTTGAATTTGCGTAATATCATTCGTCATTCTTGTAATGAGCGAGGATGTAGGAAATAAATTGAAGTTAGCAAAAGAGAAGGATTGCACTTTCGCAAATAGCTTGCTCCGTACATCAAAGCCAAAGTTTTGCCCAACATGCGCAGAATAAAATGAATTTATAATCCCCGCCATAAAAGCAATTGCGGAAAAGAGGAGCATCACCCCTCCCCATTTCATGACAACACCAAGGTCTTTCACAAGAATCCCTTCATCAATGATCTTCGCCATAAAGAGCGGCTGCACTAATTCAACAACAAGCTCCAATAATGTAAAAATAAGCGCGATCACAATCATAACTTTATATGGTTTTAAAAATGGTGCTAACTTTCGCATATGAAAATCCTCCGTCGGTGTTTTGCATGGAAATCAATATATAAGGTGGAATGATTGAGGCTGTTAATTCCTCATTTCATAATTTCTTTCGAATCCCTAAATATTTCATGGTTCTATCATAAAACATCTGGCTGAATTTTTGAATAATTCAGCTTAGGGGAATGGGGGAATTGTAAAATCAGTTGGGGGGTAAAATGGGGATTAATGCAGGAGGAAGAAAACAAAAAAATAAACACCGAAAATGCCTGGTGAATTTTGATCTACATTTTTAATTCGTCTCCAAATACTTCTTCAAAAGAATATGTTTCACCAATTATAAATTCTTTTTCAGCTTGCTCTATAATCCTCTTTTCATCTTCCGTTGGTTCTTCCTCGGGAATCAATGTAATTCTAATCATCTTCTCCAGTTCGGTTAATTTTTCAGACGGAGCCGCATTGCATCATGTTTTGTAATGCTTGAGGAATTGATTTCACTACAGTTTCTAAATGATCAAAATTTACACCGACTACGTTTATTTTTTTAGCAAATATGCCTTACCTAATCAATATACAATCTTCAAACTTTAGTAAAGGAGTAGCAAAAAACCTATATATAGTAGGTGGTTAGCTTCTTCTTGTCTTTAATCGGACTTTTTCAGTGCCCTCGAACCGTTCCAATGCTTCCCAGGCATTTCCTTAAAAATCAAAAAAGTTATTTCCAAAGGGTCTTTTTGGAAAATTAAAAAAATCATTCAATAAACCAATTAATAAATCATATGAAACCTTAGTCTTTTTGTTAGTTGCAATTTTTAAAAATAAAGTTCCATTTCACTTGTTTGAATAACATCGGCAAACCATGCTTCGAATATTTCATTATGGTGATCAATAATTTGTTTAGCCTTTAATAGCCCAGTATTATATGTACTATGCCCATCCTTTGCAATAATTACTTCGTAGCTTTTACTGTATGCCTGCCGGCAAGTAGCATCTATACATATATCTGAACGAATGCCAGCGATAATGATACGACCGATTTCTCTAAACGTTAATTGTTGTTCTAAGTCTGTCTGCTGAAATGCATCCGGATTATCTTTTTCTATAATAATTTCCGTCCCTGTAAGCTGAAGAGATGGGTGAATTTCCCAGCCAGCACTTCCTTTCTGTGTTGAAGACCTTTTTTTGCCATTATGTTTCGTCATAAAAACTGGAATTTGTTTACTATGTGCATTGGTAATGATTGCTTGAATGTTATTTAATAACCCATCACTATTATATAAAGGAAATTTCTCCAAAAATGAACCAAGTTGAATATCAATGATCAATAAAGCCGTATTTTTCCCTTTCATCATCAATCCTCCATTACTTTCTTTGCATAGACTATGTATTCTTCAACATATTATTCCCAAATAACTTAATGGGTATAAAATGGAGATTAATGCAGAAGGAACAGTTAAAGTTTATTAACGGTTAAAAGAACTTACTGCTCTTACTGCTCCTCCTGCATAAAGTGAAACTTCCATCAGTGGGGGCATTCTTCCATCCCTCACTGATGGTTAGTTGAACCAATCGGACATTTACTGGCAGTTATCCCCCACCTAGACTTCTTCGATTCCTCTTACTCTTGAGGTGGGGGTTTTACTGCCAGTTAGATGTGAGATAAAACTTTATTCTTTTAATTTTATCAATGCATAGCACTCTACGTGGAACGATAGAGCAGAATGAATGTAATATTATTTATTTACTACTTCTTCATCATGCATTTCTTTGATAATTTAATATTAGCTACACTATAGGTGGATAATGCTGTGCCAACAGTTATAATAAGTGCCATCATAACAATCCACATATAGCTTGGTATCATTTGCCCGAACACTTCATATATTTCATTATTTCTATATAGTCTATTAAAATTAATCATGTTAGATGGGAAGAAATTACTTAGATTATGTGTAATGCCGAAGCTAGTAAACAGGTTGCTTGGTATTGTGATCATAAAAATCCAAAAAAATGTTGTTAATACCCCTCCAGCCATTATTTGTTCTGTCATTGCAGTAAAGAAAAAAATTATTGCTGCCATGAAAATAATCGCTACATAGCCTATAAATACATTAAGTAGGTATTGCTCTAAAAATGTTATATTGCACGATGAAAAAAGATAAAATGTGTCACTTTGTATCGCAAGGTTATATCCATTAACTCCAAAAATAAGTAACTGCGTAATTGTCAACATTGTTACATATAATAAGTAAACGATTGAAGCTATTTCAAATCCAGCTATCATTTTAGCTTTAATGAACGTTATTTTTCCATTTTTTGTTGAATTGCATAACTCATTCATATTTGTTTTTTCCGTTCCACCAAATACCGAAAGCAAAATAACTGATAGAGTCAGCAAAGTAATAAGCAAAAGATCTGACATATCGTTATTTAAATTTTTCCAACCTTCAGAGTATCCAATGGGTAAAGGTGTTTCTATTTTTAAAGCCTTAACTTTTAAATGTTCTATTTGTTTCTCTGTGAAAATCCCCAATGGTCTTAGTGCATAGGATTCTAATGTAGCAATTCGCTGCTCGTAGAAATGTTCAACATCCGACTGTGTTATTTCAGAAAAGTTCTTTTCAGAATAGGTAGCAAGAATCAGTCTAATTGTGTTTATGTTATATAGATAATTGCTTTTATCTTCTCCGCTTATTATGTCTATCAATGCTTGGTTATCAAGTAAAATGTTATGCTCTGCTTTTTTTGACTCTGTTAAGTTATCTTTTGCTGAGATAACCACTTTCCCAGAGGAATCATATATATTATAGGAGGCAAAATTACTTACAGCACAGAAGATTGAAAATGCAAAGCCAACAACCAAAATGAGTCCAAGTATTTTTTTATTTAATATTCGCTTACATTCTACACGTACTAGTTCTCTCACTAAAGCTTCACCCCCTTATTAAAGCATATCTTTTGTATTGTTTTACAGTTAAAAGCCTAATGACGGTAAAATACAAAATAGCAATCAGTGCACTAAATAAAAAGTAAGGTATCATCATATCCCTTATGAAAATAGGAGTATCTAACTGCAACTTTGTTGAAAAATAAATTGGATTGAACTGCAACTGCAACATATTTGTCGTTTTTGCCAATTCAACGAGTATTAGCACACTTGCGATAGAGCATAGTGCAGATAGCTTTACAT
>JAEWDX010000392.1 GCA_023389895.1 Bacillota bacterium | reverse complement strand
GCTAACAGCCGTTTGCACGAGCAGCTCCAAAGACGGATCATTTAAAACTTGATCGCCTTCAATCACACCGCAATGCCCATGACTAGTATATTCACAAAGACAAGTATCAGCAATCACAATGATGTCAGGATATTTCGTTTTAATAAGACGAGTTGCTTCTTGAACAATCCCATGATCATGATAAGCTTGCTTACCGCATTCATCCTTTTCAAGTGGAATTCCAAAAAGAAGGACAGATTTTATTCCTAATGAAACAACTTCATTCATTTCCTCTTCAAGATGATCTAATGATAAATTATAAATTCCAGGCATAGATGAAATTTCTTTTTTTATATCCTTTCCTTCTGCAACAAAAATCGGATAAATTAAATCATCTACGTTTAAATGCGTTTCACGAACTAATGCTCTTAAATTTGCCGTTTGGCGAAGTCTACGATGGCGTGTAAATTGTACATTCATTTTGAATCACTCCTTTTTAGATACGCAATAATGCTTTCCAACATATCCTTTACCGTGTATATATCAGGTGAGCTATGCACCGACAAATGATAATATTCTGCTCGTTTTGTCGTAATCGGTCCGATACAGCCAATTATGCACTCATTTAACTGCTGATAAAGATTATTTTCTTGTACAACAGCCATTAAATGATCAACCGTTGAAGGACTAGTGAAAGTAAGAATATTTAAGCTTTTATTGCTCAATTCTTCCTTTAAGCGCTCTCTGTTTCCTTCGGGAAAATAAGTTTGATAAATGATAATTTCATCAACAAATACCCCTTTTTCTTTTAAAGACGTGCAAATATAATCTCTCGCTAAATTTCCTTTTGGAATTAACACCTTCATTCCCGGTTGGATAAAAGGAAGAAATTCCTCAACAAATCCTTCTGCAACATAAACATTCGGTGTAAAATCAACGCTTATTCCTAAATTCGTTAAACAGCGTTCTGTTCTTTTTCCAATTACCGCAATTTTCGAGTTGATTCTATTATTTGAAGGATCAATAAAAGAAAAAAACGTTTCTACTGTTACATTGCTCGTAAAAATAATCCAGTCATATGTGTTCAACTGGTTTATTGTCGAAAGTAATTCATCCGATGTATCGACAGGCTTAAAGGCAATGAGGGGGATTTCAACTGGACTTCCCCCGAAGCTTTCAATCAGATCAGAGAAGGCTTTTGCTTGTCCTTCTCCTCGAGGAACAAGAACTGTTTTTCCGCTTAACGGGAGGACGGGATCGTTCATTTAAGCATCCAGCTCCTCTTTCACCTTATCTATTAATGCCTTCGCCCCTTTTTTAATTAAACGATTTGCCGCTTCGATGCCAACCCGATCTGGGTCAGTTCCCTTCGTTTGCTCTGAATAAATGATCTTTCCATCAGGTGAACCGACAAGGGTTGTTAATACGATCTCTTCATGACCATTCAATTCTGCATAACCTGCAATTGGTACTTGGCAGCCACCTTCCATTTTATGAAGGAAAGCACGCTCTGCTCTTACAGCACGATCTGTTTCTTTACAAGTGAATTTCGTCAATAAGCTTAGAAGCTCTTCATCATCGCCGCGACATTCAATTGAAAGAGCACCTTGTCCGATAGCAGGTAAGCAAATATCTGGATCTAAATGCTCTGTTATTACATCCTCTGCCCAACCTAATCTTTTTAGTCCAGCCGCAGCAAGGAGAATTGCATCATATTCTTCATTTTCTAATTTTTCTAAGCGAGTATCAATATTTCCTCTAATCCATTTGATTTCAAGATCTGGGCGTCTCGCCAAAAGCTGGGCTGACCGACGTAGACTCGACGTCCCAACGATCGCTCCATCTTTAAGGTCATCAAATTTAATATGCCCCTTTGAAATAATCACATCGCGATGATCTTCTCTCTTTGGAATACACCCAATCACTAATCCTTCTGGAAGAATCGCTGGCATATCCTTCATGCTATGTACAGCCATATCAATTTCTTTATTCAGCATTGCCTGTTCAATTTCCTTTACGAACAAGCCTTTTCCGCCTACCTTTGAAAGAGTAACATCTAAGATTCTATCCCCTTTTGTGACAATTTCTTTCACTTCAAATTCGAAGGTTGGATCGATTGCTTTTAATTGATTAATCACCCAATTTGTTTGTGTTAAAGCAAGCTTACTTCTACGTGAACCTACAATAATCTTTCTCATGACAGCCTCCTATAATGAAATGCATGCTAATCTTTACAGACTAAGAAATATTCGGAGTCTAATGAACTCCAACTTCGAATTACCAAATGTGGAAATTAGATAGTTTACCAAATAAAAAGAAATTTATTAAGACGATTAAAAATGAGGCAATATTCCATAGAGCTAAATTTTTGCCACTTAGTCCTTTGCCAACTTTTAAATATAAATAAATGCTGTAAACAGCTAAAACAATAAATGAACCAACAACCTTTGCATCATACCAATTCAAATCAGGTACTTTCAAAAAAGCTTTCTGTATTCCTAGAATAAGGCTAATCATTAGCATTGGGACACCAATAACATTAAATAAAAAGGACATTTTCTCAAGACTGGACAAATCTGCAAGACGGATTAAACGTCTTCCCCATTTCTTTCTTTTTAAAAGATCATATTGAATTAAATAAAGAAGCGAAAACACAAAAGACAAAGAAAATGCTCCATATGATAGAATTCCTACTGTAATATGAATAAGCACAAGTTCAGAAAGAAGCTGCTGAACCGTAACAGTTGACTCGATTTGCAATGGTGCGAAAGAATGGATGGCGATCATAATAAAGCCAAGAACATTCGTAAAAAAGATGATAAAATCCATATTTAGCAAACGATTAAATACTAAGGAAAATGAAATTAAAATCCATGCATAAAAATAAAGCCCTTCCGAAATCGTCAGAACAGGAAATCTTCCAGTTTTCAACATTACCAGTATTAAAAATATAGTTTGTAAAATCCATACAAACGCAAGTAACCAGAAGGCGATTCTATTTGCCTTCCGGTTAGTCATTAGATAATCAACAAAATATAATAGAATACTAAAGGCATATAGGATAACTGTTGTTTCATACAGTCTTGCCATATAGATATCAAACATAAACAGTACCCCTTCTACGATTGAAAGGAAGCCTGTGGTGAATAAGCGTTAGAGTGCCTTCGGTCGACTTCTGTCACTTCCTGCTGCTTTAGAACAAGTTCTTCAATATTAAAGATTTTCACGAATAAGTCTAAAGACTCATCAGCATCCTTACTTCCAGCTAATTCTTTAGCTTGTAAAATCGGATCCTTTAATAATTGATTGATGATACTTTTTGTATGCTTATTTAAAACCTTCTTATCTCTCTCACTCAAATTAGGCATTTTTCTCTCAATACTATTCATTGTTTCAGCTTGAATTGCTAATGCCTTTTCTCTTAATGCGGAAATGACAGGGACAACCCCAAGCATATTAACCCACTGCTTAAATTCAACGATTTCTTTTTCAATCATAATCTGAATGAGACTGGCAGCTTTTTTCCGCTCTTGGAGATTTGCCTCAACAATGCCTTCGAGATCATCAATATCATATAAGAAAACACTATCTAATTCGGAAAGCTGTGGATCTAGATCACGAGGAACAGCAATATCGACCATAAACAAAGGCTTTCCTTTTCTTAGTCTTTGTACATCACTCATCATTTCTTTCGTTACGACAAATTCTGCCGCTCCTGTTGAACTAATAAGTATATCAGCTTCAATTAGAGCACATTGAAGCTCCCTCAATGTCTTCGCATTTCCTTCATAACGGCTTGCTAAATCTTGTGCCTTTTCAAATGTTCGGTTAATAACCGTTACCTTACTTGCACCATTAGCATGAAGATTTTGGATCGCTAGTTCTCCCATTTTCCCTGCACCAAGAATGAGGATATGCTTATTCGCTAATGAGCCAAAGATTTTCTTTGCCAATTCAACCGCTGCATAACTAACAGAAACCGCATTAGCACCGATATCTGTTTCAGAATGAGCACGTTTAGCAAGTGTGATTACTTGTTTAAATAATTGATTAAATATCGTTCCTGTTGAACTTTCCTCCTGTGCTTGAAGGAAGCTAGTACGCACTTGTCCTAAAATTTGCGTTTCACCAAGAATCATTGAGTTTAGCCCACAAGCAACATTAAATAAATGATCGACGGCACCATCTTGTTCGTAAATAAACAAGAAAGGGGAAAACTCTTTCGTTTCTATATTAAACCACTCTGATAAAAATTCTTTAATATAATATCGGCCTGTATGAAGCTGATCAACAACCGCATAAATTTCAGTTCGATTACATGTTGACAAAATGACATTCTCAAGGATGCTTTTTTTCTCTTTTAAAGTCTTCATTGCCTCCGATAACTGAGAAGGATTAAATGTCAACCGCTCGCGAATTTCCACAGGGGCTGTTTTATAGTTTAGACCGACAACTAATATATGCATGTAAAGATGACACCCCCACTTAAGTTACAGTTTAAACTAAATAAATTGTAGCATTTCTTACCATTTTATTTAAGACGAATTGTGAACAGATCATGAATTAATATGGTAAATGAAGCAGAATTCTGCTTTAATTAAAATTGAAATATTAATTCTAGCTTTTTAGTGTTTCGACAAAATGCCCCTCATATGTACAGTAACAAAAAAGAACAACAGATTCAAGTGAACCATATTGGAAGCGGTGTTATATGAAAAATCAACAAATTATCTCAGGCATTATTCTTATTGGCTTTGGAGCCTATTTTTCATTGCAGCAGTCAAATATTGCTTGGCTTCAGCCTTATTTCGTCTGGCCAACATTGCTCATGATTGTTGGAATTGCTTTTTTAATCCAAGGGTATGGAGCTCGTGACTATCATGCTATTCTTCCCGGTGTTATCCTTACTGGCTTTGGTTTACATTTTCATATCGTCAATCGCCTTGAAATATGGCCAGACCATATCGGTATTTTTATTTTAATCATTGCTCTCGGTTTTATACTTCAACATCAAAAGACAGGTACGGGTTTATTTCAAGGACTACTCTTTTTAATCCTTGCAATCGTGCTATTATTTTATGATCGAATTAATGAATGGCTTGGTTTACTAGATACAGATGTTTCATCCATTTGGAAATATTGGCCGGTTACTCTAATTGTTATTGGCGTCTATTTCCTTTTTATAAAAAGAAAATAAAAAGACAGGGGCAGTGATACGTCCCTGTCTTTCTTATTACATATAGCTTTGTAGAATTGACCATGCTTCATCTTTTCCCTGTCCGGTTTCAGATGAAAAAAGAACAAAATGATCATTTGGATCAAGATTCAATGTTTCTTTCGCAATTTTAATATGCTTTTGCCACTTGGGTTTTGGAATTTTATCGGCTTTAGTTGCAACAATCAAACAAGGGATTTCATAATGCTTTAGGAAATCATACATCATGACATCATCCTTTGTTGGTGGATGCCGTAGGTCTACAATTAAAACGACAGTCTTCAACTGCTCTCGTTTCGTTAAATACGTTTCAATCATCTTTCCCCAAGCTTCACGTTCTTTTTTCGAAACCTTCGCATAGCCATACCCTGGAACATCTACAAAATATAAAAGTTCATTGATTAAAAAGAAATTCAATGTTTGGGTTTTCCCCGGTTTAGATGATGTTCTTGCTAAACTTTTTCGATTAAGCAATTTATTAATAAATGAGGATTTCCCGACATTTGATCGACCCGCTAGGGCAAATTCCGGGAGACCCCCTTCTGGATATTGTTCTGGCTTAACCGCACTGATGATAATTTCTGCTGAAGTTACTTTCATTCTTGTGCACCGCCAGTCAAAGCATGCGCTAATACTTCGTCAACATGGGAAACGAGCACAAACTCAAGCTCCTGACGAACACTTACAGGAATATCGTCAATATCCTTTTCATTGTCTTTCGGAAGGATAATCTTCGTCAATCCTGCACGGTGGGCGCTTAATGATTTTTCTTTCAATCCACCTATTGGAAGGACACGACCTCTTAACGTAATCTCACCTGTCATTCCTACTTCTTTTCGAATTGGTCTTCTCGTTAAAGCGGAAACAAGTGCTGTCGCGATTGTAATGCCTGCCGAAGGCCCGTCCTTCGGTACTGCTCCTTCAGGAACGTGAATATGGATATCATATTTTTCATGAAAATCTTTTGCTATTCCTAATTCAACCGTTTTTGAACGAACATAGCTAAATGCAGCCTGAGCAGATTCCTTCATCACATCACCAAGCTTCCCTGTTAAAACAAGCTTCCCTTTTCCTGGTGATAGCGAGACTTCAATTTGTAATGTGTCGCCTCCTACTGTTGTGTAGGCTAGTCCAGTTGCAACACCAACTTGATCCTCAATCTCAGCTTGTCCATAGCGAAATTTTGGTTTTCCAAGAAATTCTTCTACATTCTTCTCTGTAATAATAACTCTCTTTTTCTCACTTGAAACAATGATTTTTGCTGTTTTGCGACAAATGGAAGCTAATTGCCGTTCTAATCCTCGAACACCCGCTTCTCTTGTATAATAACGAACAATTTTCTGAATGCCTTCCTCGCGAATTTGCAGCTGCGATTTTGTTAAACCATGTTCTTTTAACTGCTTCGGTAAAAGATGATCAATCGCAATATGACTTTTCTCCAGCTCTGTATAGCCTGCAATTGTAATGATTTCCATTCTATCTCTTAATGGTCCTGGAATGGTTGCTAAGTCATTAGCTGTTGCAATAAACATGACCTTTGATAGATCATATGTTTCTTCGATGTAATGATCGCTGAAACTATTATTTTGCTCAGGGTCTAAAACTTCAAGCATAGCTGAAGACGGGTCTCCACGAAAATCATTGGACATTTTGTCAATTTCATCAAGCAGAAATACAGGGTTAACCGTTCCAGCTTTTTTCATTCCTTGAATAATTCTTCCTGGCATTGCCCCTACATACGTTCTACGATGACCGCGAATTTCTGATTCATCCCGAACGCCGCCGAGCGAGATTCGTACAAAATTTCGATCTAAAGAAGTTGCAATTGAACGGGCTAAGCTTGTTTTTCCAACTCCCGGAGGACCAGCAAGACATAGTATTGGTCC
>JAEWDX010000386.1 GCA_023389895.1 Bacillota bacterium | reverse complement strand
GATAATATATAGTACATGTTTCCATGTCTATTTTTCTTCATCGTTATCAAGTTCCATTAATTCTTCAAAACCTTCAATAAAATCCATTTCAACATCCAGAGAAATATATTCATTTAAATGTCTTGACGAGTTGTGCTCTTCTGCACGGTAAACAGATCCAATTTCAAATACACACTACAAGACCATCATTTCGATGGTTTATTTTTATGTACAGAACATCAAGTAGATTTCAGCGATCCAGTGTGAAATGTTTAAAACGACAAAAAACTTGGAAGTAAGCAAATTATCAATTGGTATTCTACAGATTTATTTTGGAGTGGTTTCAGCTGAAGTTACAAAATAAAAAATGGAAAAGTTCGCAAAACTATATAATACTCCAATTATTATGGAAATATTAATAGTGTGAAGCTTATAATTGAACTGGGTGATTAAAAGTGGCTATACAAAATAAAAAGATAATTGATATCTGTGATAACCGCAGCCTATTCAATAAATATTCACGTAACAGTATTCCAAGCGTAATCTTCATAGCAGGGTTAGGCGATAGCTATGAGACATGGAAAAAAGTCCAAGACCAAATATCGCAAAAAACATCGACCTTTTCCTATAACAGGTCGGGTATTGGCAGGAGTCAAGTCGCATCCGTCCCGACGACTTGCTATGATCTAGTCGAGGAGCTCAACGAATTGTTGCTAGCGCTTGAAGTGGAGAAGCCCTATGTATTGGTGGGACATTCTTTTGGTGGTTTGGTCGCTAGATTATATGCCAGCCTTTATCCACTGAACATCTGCGGTATGGTTTTGGTTGACGCTGCACCGGAATATAAAGAACTTGCCTATGAAAAGGTTCTACCCGAAAATCTGCTCGCAGGAAATAGGGAATATTACGAGAATCCTATGTTGAATAGTGAGAAGATTGATAAAATACAAAGCTATAAGCAAATCGTTGATCATTCAAAGCAAAGTAACCTCCCTCTCGCCATTATTACAAGAGGTTTACCTGACAATGGTGAAGAGGGATGGCCATCTCAAGAAATACTGGAAATTGAGCAAAGACTCCAAGCAGAACTCCAATGGCTGTCAACGTCAAGCAAGTACCGGATTGCTAGTCGAAGTGGACATTATATTCATCATGATGAGCCAGCAATTGTTATAGAGGAGATTATGCTAATGTTGAAGGAGATGGGAAAATGAGCGATACAAGATTGAAATTCATGATGGATTTGCAAAGAATTGAGAAGGATAAGTATCAGTTATGCGAAGGTGAGCAGCATCAAGATTTCTTACCTTTGTTACTTCAATACATTGGCGATCCTCAGCCAGAATTACGGGATAACCTGATTTATCCGATGTTTTATATGTGGATTAAGGAAGAGAATAGGTTCAGTGGAGAGGAGTTGCGTAGCCTCTTAACTGTTCTGACTGATGATAACCATTTGTTTTATAATATTGGCAGCGAGGATGATCATTCAGTTTTTACAAGGACGTTCTCTGCCTTGCCTATCGCTTTGATTATGCAACGCCACAGACAGAATCCATTTTTCAATCAAGCGGAAATTGAGCAATTAATGCATGCAATGCTCCGTTATTATAAAGAGGAGAAGGATCTGCGAGGTTACCTTTCAGTAGGAGGCTGGGCTCACAGCGTGTCTCACGGTGCGGATGTTTTTGTCGAGCTGGTGCAGTGCGAGGAGAGCAGCGTCGCAATGCTGCGTGAGGTTCTTGTTGCTATTTCTGGCATGCTTCATAATGGTAGACACATTTTTAGCGATGAGGATGATGAGCGGTTGGTCAACATCGTGGATACGATGATTGAAAAAGAGTTACTTCCACATCAAGAAATCGCTGATTGGATTAGCGGTTTAGCGCAATGCTGCAATTTGCCGAGAAGTCGCAGTCAGGTAATTGCTCGCGTGAACAGCAAGAATTTTTTACGCAGTCTCTATTTTAGAAGGGGACAAGATAGCCGAGGGAATGAGCTTAACACTGTCATGCTTAGTACTGAGGCAAAATTGAATAGGTTTTCTATCCGTTAAAGGATTAGAGGGGCTGTCCCAAAAGCCATGGAAAATTGGCTGAGGGGTTGCCCCTTTTTATGTCAAGAAAAATAAAAAAAAACCATCCTTTGGTAAAATGGAAGTACCAGCCACCACGCACAAAAGGAGAGGCAAGTATTCCAGATTTACAAAAATTCCGGTGAGGGTTTGAACATCATTGATTATCAGACAGTAGAGATTGAACCAATTAAAAACAGCAGATTAATTGAAGAAGGATTCCTCCTGATATATGGAAAATTATTTGTTTATAGAAAAATACATTTATTTGAGCAAGAGGGATATTTTCCTAATTAAATGATGCTAATATAAATATAGGAGAGGACTATATGAGTATATACAAAACACAATCTGGAAGAGAAATGTCACTAAAGCTTTATGATGCTCAATTGAAGAAATTGGATTATTCATGTAAGGATATTTACGTTCATACTCGTTTTGGAAGAACACATATCATTGAAACTGGCAATCTATCGGGGGAGCCATTGTTAGTATTTCATGGTGGGAATAGTACGACTGCCTATAATTTACTAATGTACAGATTCCTGCTTAAGGATTTTCACATCTATGCGGTTGATATTATTGGCCACCCTGGAAAAAGTGATGAAGTTCATTTATCTCCTAGCAATTATGATTATGGAAAGTGGGCAAGTGATGTTATTTCAGGGCTTGGATTTGATAAAATAGCTTGTTTTGGGGTTTCGTTTGGAGGAGGAGTTTTGGCAAAATTGATGTGTACTGCACCGGAAAAAGTAAAAAAATCCGTATTAATTGTGCCATCAGGTATTAACAATGCCTTTCCAATCAGTACTGTGAAAATGATGATACCACTACTCAAATATAAACTAACAAAGAAAGAAAAGTATATAAAAGAAACAGCTTTATTTATGGCTATTAAAGAAGAAATTCTTGATAAAGATACTTTGGATATGGTGAAAGATAGTTTTGATCATGTAAAAACAAAAGTAGGGATGCCATCCAATGTGAGTGAAAAATTAATGCAACAATGTAAAGCACCGACACTTATTATGGCAGGAGAAAAAGACTGTTTATTTCCAGCGAAAAAAGTATTACCAAGAGCAAAAAGAATCATAACAAATAACACGGCTCATATGCTAAAAGGGTGCGGACATATGCATATGATGTCAGAGCGTGAAAAGAAAATGATCGTTGATTTCTTAGGTGCTTAGTAACTTTAAATTACTTTAAAAAATAATATAGTTGTTTCATTCTTATAGAACTAACCGATGCTTTAGTTGAAGAAAGCCCTTTGAAACGATCAAACTTTTAAAAAAAAATCTCAAAATCAGCTAAAAAGAGTAACTCCATTTTGATCAATCTTTTTTCAAATTGGAGTTTTTGCATTTGTTGTTAAAAAAGGATAGAAAGGTATTTTAAATCAAACTTTATTTCAAACCCATATATATGTCTAAAAGAAGAGGATACCTGAAGTTGAAAAATGGATTAAACAAGCAAACAACATGATTTTTTATCAGATTTGGAACGAAACCACTTTTGTTTATCTGAATTTTCGTACATTATTAAAGATATATGTAGATTATGAACAAAGTCGCGATGTTTAAAATATAGTCGTGAAGGATATGTTCTAGTCTTTTTATGGTAAAAATAAGATCGTAATATTCCATTAAAAGGCCATTTTGTGGAGTAAATAAAGTTAGTCTTAGAGACCTTTGAAGGAATTGATGGGGCAGACAGAATATGTATTAAGGGTAGGTGAAGAAGAGGTGGAAGAACAAAAAAGGAGGTTGGGAATGATTAGGGAATTTAAAGAAAATCAGAGACTTCAATTGGCTATTTTCATTTTTGTTGTTTTGATCAGCGGTTGGCTTGGTGTATTACTCGATTCCATGCTAACGGAACAACCGAAAGGAAACAGTTTAGGTATGGGGCTGTGGCTTGTATTACCATTTTTTACAGTGCTGCTGTTAAGATTTATCAGTCGTGATTGGAAAGGTTTTGGGGTCAAACTTCATTTTAGAGGGAACCTCAAATGGTATCTTGTGTCACTTGTTATTTACCCAATTGTTACCATATTAACGGTTGGAACTGCGTGGCTATTCGGATTTGTAAGGTTGTCTCATTTTGAAAGCAATACGTTTTTTTCACTTGTCGCTGTTGCTCTGTTTGGAAGTTTTGTTAAGAATATTTTTGAAGAGTTTTCATGGCGTGGGTATTTGACGCCAAAGCTTATTGAATTAAAGTTAAATGACTGGCTGCTCTACTTGATTTCAGGGCTTGTCTGGGCGTTGTGGCATATGGCGTATTATTTGGTGTTGTTGCCTGACGAAGTATTTGAATCCCTCTCAAGAGTGGGTTACGTTTGGTCGGGATGTGTGATCATGGTTTGCTGGGCTGTCATGTATGTTGAGCTGTACAGGCTTACTCGGTCTGTCTGGCCATGTGTGCTAATGCATGCCATGGAAGATGCAATTCCTACCGTTTTGGTAACCACGAGCGGCGTTGTGACATTAAAGAATCCAGGTGATCTCTTATTGAATCCGACATACGGTGTGATCACAACGGTGTTGTTTCTCGGTATTGGGCTCCTTCTAAGGGCGATTAGAATTAAGAAAGAACAAAGAGAAAATATGAACATTAAGAGGTCGCTTACCATTTAAAATCTTACATTTATCAACCTTAAAGTTTTTCTCAACATTCAACTACCGCCGTTTTTAACAGTGAACTTGGGGATATAGTACCGTATTAAGTTGAGCTTTATTCAATCCCACTCTTGCCGTGGTAATATACAATTCATTTAGATCTTTTCCTCCAAACATACACGATGTTACATTCAATGCTGGTACTTCTACGGATTTTTTCTTCTGCTGGGGCAGGTCAGTTTAATATTTGTCTCAATTTATTTTTCTAGGTTTTTCTTAAAAGTGAACGGTTCTTTTTTAATGTGAAATCACTCTTTTAAAAAGCCCCTTAAATTTCTCCCGATCTTCTGATGTAAATGGTTTTGGCCCCTTTGTTCGTTTTCCGCTTTTTCGAGCCATTGCACTCAAATAACGTGTTTGTAATAATTGGTCAATATTTTCATTTGTATAGCTAGACCCATTATGATGGAGTACCGCACACCCTTTTGCTAAACCTAGCGAAGCAAGACCATAATCTTGCGTAACGATTATATCTCCTTTTTTTGCTAACTTCATAATCCGATAATCAGCAGCGTCTGCTCCAGAATCAACATAAATGGTTTCCACTCCTGATGGTTGTTCCACATTAGAAAAATGAGAAAAGCTAGTAACTAGGATAACAGGAATTTCGGCATTCGTACCTTCAGAGATAATGATATCTTTTACCGGACAGGCATCTGCATCAACATAAATTTTCATCTTTACCTCTCCCCGTAAGCAAGTTTGAGTTGATAATAGTGGCAAATTTAGCCTTTGTCAAACGATAAAGATGTTTTGCCTAAAATCTTTAAACAACAGTTGTTCTAGTAAAGGGTGCGATTCCATAGCAAGAATTATACTATTTCATTATGTTTAGGGATATTTTGTTGAATAACTAATTGTAAATAAATTGGATATTTTTGTTAAAATATTTAGTAAAATAACAAAAACCTATGTTCATTAAAGGCAGTGTTTTTGAAGCATTCTATGAAGGTATTGGGGGGATTTTGATTTTAAGTGTTGAATTTATAGGTAATTTAATAATTCAATCTTAGAGGGTGAATAATCATGAAATTTTTTGATTCTCCTTTTCTAATTAAACTTAAAGGACTTTTTTTAAAAAGATAAAATAGACAGTATATTGACTAAAATAAATAATGTGGTACTCTTGATTTAGACAATATACTGACCAAAATGGAGGGGGAATATGGATATCTATAGAGAACTTTTTTTAATGCAGCAAACTTACGCTACTTTATTTTCTCTTGCAAACAAAATTCAGGTAAAAGGTGACAAATCCCTTGAAGTCTTAACATCAAGACAGTATATGGCCATGGTGGCAATAGCTCATTTACCAGAAGATGATACAACATTGAATAATATTGCAAGAAAATTAGGAACTACAAAACAGAGTGCAAAACAGTTAATTACAATTATTGAAAATAAGGGTTATGTTAACGTAGTTCCTAGTAGGAAAGATAAGCGTGCGGTTAACGTAAAAATTACTAAAGATGGAAAAGATGCATTACTTGTTGTTGCGGAAAAAGGGATCTACCTTTTGGAAGAACTTTTTAAAAATTTATCAACTGAAGAATTGGAAACAATGTGGAGCCTTTTAAAGAAAATTTATCGTTTTGACGGTGAGGAACACGATGGATTTGAAGAAGATGGTAACTTAAAAATGGATGAAGATAACAATGAATTTCAATTGAGAGTAATGAAGGAATTTGAGAGACGAAGAATTCAAGCAATTAATCGGGGAAATTAAAAATAAAATAAACCGGATCGGCTAATTATCCTGAAGAATATAAATAAATATCAAATATTTTTAAGATGAAGGATAAGGGAGAGCAATCATTATGTTTGAAATCAGTGATAAAACATTACGATTAATTAAAAAGGCCTGTAGAGGAAAAACTGATTTAAAATTAACTGTTGGCTATTTAACAGACAATAATTCTGTCATAAAAATGTATAACGAAAACGGTGAACTTGATTCGTCAAGAAAATATCATTATGAAATCGGTTCTATTACAAAGACTTTTACTACATCTTTGCTAGCAAAATATGTATTTGAAAACAAGTTGTCAATAAACGATTCCATACAAAAATATTTCGAAGAACTTAAGGAAGACGAGTATTATCCTACATTGCTCCGTCTTGCTACTCACTCTTCTGGATATTCAGCGAGTCTGCCATTAAATAAACGTGAATATTCTAGCCTATTTTTAGATTTGATTATTGGCGCTGGTAATTTAAATAAGAATAATCCGTTAAATATGGATTTTAACAAAATGAAAATGCTTATGGAAAAAAATAAATTGAAAGAAATGGATTATTCGTGGAAATATTCAAATTTCGGTATATCACTTATTGGGTATGGATTGGGGATTGTATCAGGCAGGGGATATTGGGACACGATGAATGACTTTCTTCATAATGAGATCGGTTTAAGTGATACTTATTTAGGCACATCAAATAATAATTTACACGGGTTTAACAGAAAAAATAATGATTGCGGCAACTGGAAATGGAACAAAGAAAATCTTATATCACCCGCGGGTGCAATCAGTTCAACTGCTGATGATTTACTTAAATATGCCAAAATAAATATTGACGAAGATAAACCATATTTGTCTCTTTGCCATAAAAAACATGGAAATGGAACAAAGAAGTATGATATGGGTCTTGGATGGTGGCTTTTAAAGAAAAACAATAGTGTTATGTTACATAGCGGTGGAACAGGATGCTTTAGTTCATTTTTAGGGATTGATAAAGAAAAGAAAGTTGCCTCCGTAGTTTTGTCCAATTATAGATTAGGTATAAAGGATGATGAAAAAATAGGAATTTCCTTATTAGAAAGTCTACAAAGATCAAAAGATATATAAGAATGGGTCAACAAAAGAGTTAAAAAATCGAACCCTCCCATAGAAGTTGAGCGATTGTTCAACTTCTATGGGGGAGTTTTAAAACTTGTATAACTCTGGCCCATCAGATGCTTTTCGACTTAGAATACAGTTAATTTCCTTCTAATTCCCTTATCTTTTCATCCAAGTCTAGTTCGATTATTTCATCCGCATGAATGTGTTCTTGATTTCTTTCCTTATAACTAACGGGAATAATTTTAATCTTACCGCCTTCTAATGCCACAAAACGATTATAGTTTTCATAGTGGAATTGTTGTGCCATTAATGCTTGTATTTCTTCTCCATGTTCATTTTCTATTTTAAAGAACACATCCTTCGAAATATTTTCCATTTTATAGACTAATCTTGAGGAGATTGGAGTTAAAACCAGTTCCTCGACGATGACATTTTGACCATTTTCTAAAGAAAAACGATGATGAAGCGGAATTCGTTTTGTATTTGCGATTAGGTTCTCTCCCGAAGCTTTAAAATTAAACTTCCAGTTACCTTTCATCATTTTCTCCGAATTACTTTTTCTTAAATCATTATATACAATGCGTATCGCTTTTTCTTTTTGCAAATCCATCTTTCCAATATCTGCAGCCCAAAAATAATGAATGTATGATTCTGTTATTTCTTGTGGACCACCGTGACCACCCATTTTTATTAATTGACCGTCAATATATACATCAATATCCGAAAACCAATTAAAGGCTAAATCATCGCCCTTTAGTTTAGTATGAAATGTACTACTAATAAGAAGTTGTCCATCATCTAAAATAATCTCATTTAACGTGACTTTTACGCCATTATCTTCAACAGAATCGCCAATGATCGTTTTGTAATCCGTAAGTGTGCCAACATGTGAATAAACAAAAGCCTCTAATTTTTCGCCAATAATCGGAATATTCGCTAATGCAAAATTAGAATTCACAGCAATAATCGAAACGAGCCCAAGTGTGGCAATGGCTGAGAGCATCTTCACTGGAATGGAACGACGGCCCTTTACTTTCTTTTTTATTCTGTACTTAATTCTTTTCTTTTCTAAATCCGTTAAGGACTGTTCTTCAAATTGTTCAAAATCGATATTTTCATCATTCAATTCTTTAAATAAATCCTTCAAGTTGATCACCCCTAATGATTAAATCTATTTCGAAATGCTGCACGCAATTTTTTACGCCCACGCGATAATCGATTATAAAGGACGGACTTATGCACACCATGCTCTTTCGCCAGTTCCTCAATACTTTTTTGCTCTCCATAATGCTGTAAAAATAATAATTGATCCTCTTTTTTCAAAGAAGAAAGTAGCTGCTCGGTTTGACTGCTCAATGTATTTTCGATTATTTCTGTCTCGGCACTATTGGTATCTACTAACATATAATCTTCTAATTCACTTTGAAGTAGAAATTTTTTATATTGTCGTTGATAATCAATCGCTTTGTACTTCGTAATAGCAGCAATCCAGTTTTTTATTGTATTTTTATTCTTATCGTAAGAGGCAATGTTTTGCCAAACTGAGAGAAGTACGTCATCAAAGCATTCATCTTGAATGATTTCTAAATTGCCTAAGTATTTCTTGATAATCGCCTTGATGATACCTCCATACTGATCGACTATATAAAATAGTGCTTTTTCATTCCTTATAATCAATTGTTCCACAACATTTTCTTCTCTGATTTTCATTTGTTACCTCCAAAAAAAGGGCCCTTATACTCTTATTACGTTACATCGGGATGTTTTCTATCAAAATAAGAAAAAAATTTTCTTATTGAAAAAATATATTTCGAGAAGCTACAGAACTATGTTTATGGTAATTAACAAATTCAAGAAGGAACATAACGTTTTCTTGTTGAAGTTAAGAGCAGATAATATAAAACGTATTAAAAATTCCAAGTTTTTTGGGGGGATGTTTGTGTTTATTGTAAATGTAGAAGGTGCCATTCATCGAGATGGAAAATGGCTTTTAATACTTAGAAGTGAAAAAGAGGAACATGCAGGGGGTACTCTTTCTTTTGTTGGTGGAAAGTGTGAAATTGAGGGGGTTTCTTCGGATACTTTGGAAAGAACTTTACAACGAGAGATTTTTGAAGAAGTTGGAATAAAAGTGACAAGTTTAACGTATGTAAATAGTTCCTCATTTGTTATGGATTCAGGACTTAATGTAATCGACATCGTTTTTCTTTGTCACCATAAATCAGGTGAGCCTTATGCAAAAAGTACTGAAGAAGTTAGTGATGTCTTCTGGATGACAATTTCTGAGATTTTAACTCACAAAGAAATACCTGTTTATCTAAAAGAAAATGTAAAACTTGCAGAGAAATTATTAAAAAGAGAATGAGTAACTAACCATAATAATTTTATTCAAAAAGAAGTTCTCGGTTATTAAGCTAAGGATTGCCTTAAAAACTAGTAAATGACTAGAAATGCCAATGATCTTCCTTTATAATAAAAACAAAGTAATATGGAAAGGAATACAAGATGTGGAAAAATCAAGTAATGTTAAAAATTTTATAGATAGTTTAATACCATTGGGAATGATTTTTGGTTCTGCTATCGGTACAATTTTAGGCATGTTTTTCAAACCAAGCTTTCTAATATTTACTGTTTCAGGAGCTGGAATAGGCTATTTAATTGGGATAATTGTTTATGCAGTTTATAGTGAGAAAACTAAGGCATGTTTGTGAATATGAATAACAATATTGGAAGCATGCTGAAAATACAGCATGCTTCTTTGGTGATAATATTCAATAATATCTATTTGGAGATGGTAACATGATCTATTTAGAAACATCGAGATTGCGATTTCGCGACTGGGAAGAAACAGACTTAGAGCCATTTAGTCGACTAAATGCGGATGAAGAGGTTATGAAGTACTTTACTAAAACCTTATCAACCGAAGAAACAAATGCGTTCCATCAATCAATTATATCTGAATTTAAAGAATGTGGATTTGGGTTGTACGCTGTAGAAATAAAGGAAAATAAAGAGTTTATAGGTTTTATAGGATTTCATCGGGCAACCTTTGAAGCTGATTTTACACCTTGTGTTGAAATTGGTTGGCGACTTAAAAAAGAGGCGTTGGGAAAAGGATATGCAACTGAGGGGGCGGCAGCCTGTTTACAATTTGGATTTACCGAATTGGGTTTTAGTGATGTTTATAGTTTTACAGCCGATATTAATAAGCCTTCGAAAAACGTAATGAGAAAAATCGGTATGAATTTTATTAAAACTTTCGATTACCCGAAATTTGAGGGAGATAGTCCATTAAAAAAACATGTTCTCTTTCATATCGATCAAAAATAAAAGATTTTTTTACGAAAAGGAGAAATGAAGTTTTTTACAAGAAGTGAATTAGAGCGCTGTCCTTTTCTTGGTATAAAGGACAGCAGAGAATTATGCATGTAATTTTCCTTACTTAGTAAGGATTATACTGGTATACCCTTTTTATCCAAAAAAGTAAACATTTCTAAGTCAGAAATGATTAATTATATCGCTTCAGTTTCCAACAAATTAGCTAATCATTTTTTCCCAAGTGATGTTGAAAGCCAGTTTCCAAAGAGTGGCCAAACAAATAATGACAATCACCATATATAGATAGATTCCGAAGGAGAATAAACTGCTGATAAAATGCAGGCCAGCGAACAATGCAACAAACAGCATTAAACCGAATACAGTGGCCCCGTTGTTATTTTGATTGAACTGATCAAAGGATTCCGAGAAGGGAATAGACTTTCTAAGAATCATAAAACAGATGACAGCATAAGTGCAGGCACTTAGAAATACAACGATCAGATCTGGCAAAACTCTCACGCCAAATAATACAATAAACACTACACTGATAAGCAAGTAAACTGGTAAATATAACCGAAAGATAAATGACTTTATCGTACCACTAAACATCGGTTTTAGTTGTCGTATAGGGGCAACCCTGTAAATCCATGCACCCTTATATTTTCCTGAGAACTTCAGGAGGATTATGATGTTCGGGATGATGATTAAGCTAAAGTAAATGGTTAAATATGATTTGCTAGCGGATAGATGAGCAAGATTGGTATCAAATCCATTCATGATAAAAATAAAAGGAATCACGATGGAAAAACCCAAAGATGGATAGACCTTCAATTTAAAATCTCGTTCATTTTTCATCATGGAACTGGCAAATCGGTAAAAGGCTCTTTCTTCATTTGAGTGACAAATGACTCTAAGGAACAAATGACCAAGCTTACTATGTTTATTTTCCTTTGCTTTCCCATGATAAGTGAGCTTTTGAAGGTTTTGTTCAAAAGCATGATTAAATTTCATATAAATCCAAATGGATAGGAGAGGAATCAGGATTCCTAAAGCTGAAAAGGAAAGGTAAAACAGCTGAAAAGCACCATTCATCATCATTTCCATATTTGCCCCATACCACATCGGAAAGATAAATATTTGCCACCACTCGGGTTCAAGCGAAACGGTTACGTCAATAAACTGAAAAGAGCGAACAAGCAATTGGTACCCAACCATAATCATAAGTGACAACCCAATTTGGACGTAATTAATAATATCTTTTAATTTTTCTCCATCAAAGAATCGTAAAATAAATAAGTAGATAAGGGCGGTTAACCCAACGATCAACAGGTCAATTAGGATGATATTTACGACTGAAACTAGGAAAAACAAGAAACCATTTTTGACAAGCCCAACAATCAAAGGGATACTGACAAGCGCTATAGTAAGGAAAGACAGATAAATGACAACATGCACCATTTTCGCAGTGCTAATCGTTTTTCGATCAACTGGCTTTGGAAACAGGATGTTTCGATCACGGATGTCTAGTAAAACAGAAGAAAAATCGGCAATCATTGAGGTCATGACAAAAAAGGTGAAAATCCCAAAGAAGAGACTCATTTGAAAAAGATAATTGTCACCCATAAGTACAAATGGAGTCATAAACAAACCAAATAACACGTAAATCCATAAAGATTTTATATACTGATTGTTATTTTCCTTGTCTTTTTTTTTCGCATTTTGTGAGAAAATGGTTGGCATACGCCGGCCATCCATCGTTAACTTAACTTGTAAAATCCTTCTCATTATCTTGTAATCTACGCCAAAGCTGCTAAAAACTTTCTCAAAACGATCCAATAGTTTCAGCGTACGATAGTCCTGCATTCTTACATCTCCTTTACGACCGATACAAATCTTTCACCAAGTTCTTTATGTTCATTAAATCCTGTAAGTTGGTTAAAAATTTGTTCAAGTGACCCTTTAGTATTTTGCTGTTTTAACTCTTCAAATGTACCATCTGCAGCAATTTTACCGTCATGCAGGAGAATGATGCGGCTGCTTATTTTTTCGACCACATCCATAATATGAGAAGAGTAGAAAATCGTTTTTCCTTGTTCGGAAAGTTGTGTCATGATTTCTTTAAAAACCATCACGCTATTTGCATCCAAACCATTGATAGGTTCATCAAAGAATAAAAGCTCTGGATTATGTAATAAGCTGGAGATAATTAAAAGCTTTTGACGCATTCCTTTTGAGTAAGATGCAATTCGAGAATAATAGACTTCTCCTACCCCGAATAGTTCCATTAGGCTTTTGGCCTTATAATCAGCGAGGTCAACGTCGAGACCATATAATTCACCAATAAAGGTGAGATACTCTTGGCCAGTTAAATTGTCGTAAACTTCGGCGATTTCCGGTACATAACCAATTTTTCTTTTATACTCGATATTTCCATCAGAAATATCATGACCGAAGATTTTGATTTCACCGAAATAATCGTCTTCAATGCCAAGTATGATTTTAACAGTGGTACTTTTTCCAGCTCCATTCGGTCCAATATACCCAATGATTTCTCCTTTTTTCACTTGAAGAGAAACACCATTTAAGACTGACTTTGGACCATAATTCTTTTTCAAATCAGTAATCTCTAATAAAATTTCTTTCATTATCATCATCCTTAATCTCTATTTCTGGATTATATATCCATTTAATCTGTTTCTAGTGTAACATTAATTCCTTTATTTACTAAAGATATAACAGAAAAGTTCCCATGAATCACCTTTCCAATTCGAAATATTCTCTCAATAATTTCCATTCATTGTTTTCTTTTCCCCACACAAACATACATTGAGCAGAATAAGGCTTTCCATTTATTAAATTGTTTTCTTTTTATTTCACATTGACAACGATTGAGCCAAAAAGTTCGGTACCAAGATAGACTTCTAAACGCCATATCCCAGCTTTGGATAATGACATATTGGAAGGCTGCGAGCTATCTGAGCCCCTAACTCCATTTGGACTATAAGACAATTTCTCGTGTGCCCAAACTTTCCTTTCATTAGCTGTACTAGCACCTGTGACTAATGCCATTTCTTTCTCACCTGTGTCTTTGTTTATCGCAACCACTTTAAAATTGCCATTTTTAATAGTTTGTTCATCTCCCCAAAAATGCCATAACCATTTATTTACCTCACCAGCTTCAAACTCAGGTCCAACTATTCCTACTTTATTTTTTTGTCCAATTAATTTATCTCCAGTTGCTGTTTCAAACTCAGGAGAAATATCCCACTGTTGATTTTCTTCAAAATCGACTTTATTTGTCTGAACGGTAGTTTTTTCTTTGATCTCCTGAGAACAACCTGTACTGAGAAAAATAATAATTAAAGCACTACTTAATAGCGCTTTTCTCATGCATTTATCCCCCTTTCAAATTTTGAAACTTCTGATGGAAAAAGGACTGGTCTTGTGTTCCAATGCTATTTCTTGAGTGATAGTGGTAATCTTGCCAAAGAACGGTGAAAAACAGAAATTCAGTCACGCAACAGCGATAATCGTGCCAAAGAACGGTTTTTATTAGAGCGGAGGGTACTTCTTAAATTTTCTATAGTAATTAAAGGTAGATGCAATAATATAGAACAACCTCTTTAAATTTTTCTCAACTGAAAAATAAAACATTGGATTTTTTACTAGACGATTTGTATATAGCTGTTTTACGCCATTTTTTAACTGTTCTTCTTTAATATAGTTTAATAAAAGTTTTTTTGGTACGACAGAGTATAATACTTCATTTTCAACTATTGTGTTAGAAAGCGTCCTTTGATCCAGATATTCATTTACATAATATTCCGTTGGGTTATGCCCTGATGCAGTTATATAATAATTACTTCTCCCCAGACGAGGATTTAATTCAAAAAACTTATATTTTCCATCTCGTTGATCATATTTTAAGTCAAAATTAGCAAAACCAACGTAACCGACATGTTTCACTATTTTTTCAGCTTGTTTTACAATTTCATCGTTACGAAAAGTCCTAATTGCTAATGGATTACCTATCCCACCAGGAGTATGATCTTCTAGTAATGTTTGTCCAAAAGCAGCCAATTTAGTTCGACCATCTTGTGCAATATAAAGAGTCAAAATATGCATTGCTGTATCATCACCCGGAACATACTCTTGAATGACTAGATTCTCATGATAACCAGCTTTTCTCAATAAAGAAATAATCTCATCCAATTCATGCCGGTTCTTTGCTTTAAATACTTTCTTTTTGCCAGTGAACCTTAGAGATTCATAAATCACTCGATTGGTTGGCTTAATAACAACTGGAAAAGAAAATGGTAAATCATTGTCTAATAACTGGTTGCTTTTTAAAGATATATACTTTGGATAATCAATAACCAATTCTTCACAAAGATTATAAAAATTTGTTTTATCGATTACCTTTTGTAATTCTTCTTTATTTGTATATGGAATGATCCAATTTTTATCGAGTTTATCCTTTAAATTTACAATCATCTCGACATGCCATTCATCACTACCAA
>JAEWDX010000367.1 GCA_023389895.1 Bacillota bacterium | reverse complement strand
TGATTCCAAATAAAATCAATCTTTTCATTTGCAAATGCTCGTTCTTGAAGTATTTTTTGTGCGCGTAGTCGGTCACGGCGATGGACAATTGTTACTTTTGAGGCGAACCTTGTTAAATAAAGACCTTCTTCAACAGCAGAGTCTCCTCCACCTACGACGACTAGCTCTTTTCCTTTAAAAAAGGCTCCATCACAAACTGCACAATAAGATACACCACGACCACCCAGCTCTTTTTCACCAAATACACCAAGTTTCTTATATTCAGCTCCAGTAGCAATAATAACAGAAAAAGTTTTGTATTCTTGTGCACCAGCAACTACTTTTTTTATGTCTCCATTATCATTGATTTCTTTTATATCACCATAAGCATACTCAGCACCAAACTTTTTTGCATGTTCAAACATTTTTGCTGATAAATCTGGACCTAGTATACTGTCAAAACCAGGATAGTTCTCAACCTCTTCAGTGTTAGCCATTTGACCTCCTGGAATCCCACGTTCAATTATTAATGTTGACAAATTGGCGCGAGAAGTATAAACGGCTGCTGTCATTCCAGCAGGACCAGCGCCAACAATGATAACATCATAAACTTTTTCTTCGGACAAGTTGATTCCTCCAATTTGAAAATCCATGCGCTGTCCTCTATTTAAAAGTTACTGTTTTGTCAGCCCATTCTAATTCTACCGTTTCCACACAGTCATTCATTGTTGAAATTGGGCAGGCTGAAAATTCATCCATCACTCTTAAATTAAGACAAGTTCCACATGATAATAAAGATCCATTTAGTTCTTTATATTTTTTCATTTCTTCAACAACTTTATATTTTGGATGATATATATTTTAACATTCAACAGCTTCTTCCATTAAAAAAACTTCCTTTTTTAAATTTGCGTTAGCAAAACGAAATGCATTCCACACTTCTTCTGGTTATTTGGTTTCTAAGGGAATTCCTAATTTTATCTTAATTCCTCCATTTTATTTTTAATCTTCTTAGTTTTTTATGAATTATGAAACAGCCGAGTCAGCTAGTTCATAGATAACAAAATTTCCTTGATTCTTGAATTAAGAAACCTTGCATTAAGAGAAGAGTTTGTAAATGTTGCGATACATTGGCAACTGTCATCCGGTATTCTTAGCTATTCACTTAAATAATTTTGGGCTTTGTGATAAAAGATTGAGTAATTCTAATCTTTTCGAACTTGAAAGACTTTTGCTAATAAGTATTCAAGTATTCAATTACTTTATTGAATACTTGAATTATAAAATGTTTTTCTCCAATTGTCAATACGCTTAAATTACCCCCATTACGCATGTATAAAAACTTTAAAAACGCTGGAATTTATCCAGCGTTCAGATTGTAGACAAAAGGAACTCCAATGAGCCCATTCGGTTGCCTTTTTGTTAATTATCCACTCGAAAAAGCGGATTTCAGATCTATCCTATACCTATTATTGCGCCAATTTTGGACTTTTCCATGTCCAGTTGGCTATCTTTATCAAATTCATAACAGCAAAAGTAGGTATGCATAACATTTTTGAAAACCCAGAAAATTCAGTATATAAGGTCGGTACAAAAGGTTTTAATATAAACTTTAAAAATTTATTAATAATGAATTCATGTCAGTAAGAAAGGTAGATCATTTTATGAATCACATCGATGAAGGAATGTATTATAAATTTGGTCTTTTCAATATGAACAACAGTAAAAGCATTATTTATTCACTTTTTCTATCTTACTGACATTATAAAGCAATATTTTGTCGCTAGAAAAATAACCCTTTAGTTTAATGGTGTACTAAGACTCGGTATTACCCAAGTTGGAATACAATTATCATTGGTTTTTGTAAAAAAAATAAAATACAAATTGAAAGCATACGGAAGTTCAGGAACTAATAGTCATGAGATATTATTAATGTTGTTCAAGATACTTCTGCCATTCATAAATACTTTCTGCCATACGGTATGCAGTAAACCCTTGATCCTTCAATTTTTGTGCAGCTATAGCTGAAAAAGCACAGAATTCACCTCTACAATAAGCTATAACTTCTTTATCTCTCGGTAATTCTTGAAGATATGAATCCAAGTTTTCCATTGGAATAGAGACCGCACCTTCTATATGTGTAGTTTCATATTCCTCATTTGGGCGCAAGTCTATAAGCGTGATATTCCCCTTACTTATTTTCTCGTATACTTCATCCATCGTTAGTGTATATAAATCTCCTAAGCCACCTAAAAAATCATCTTTAATCCGATTGATTTCCGAAAGTTGATTTTCCCCAATTTTCCATAGAGAAAACAAAAAATCTGCAACAGATGGATCAGCTAATGAATAGAAAGCGTATGTTCCCTTTTTGGTAAATTTAACTAATCTTGTGTCGTTCAAAATTTGAAGATGACGGGAAACATTTGCAACACTCATACCTGAATCCTTCGCTAACTTTTCAACTGTTTTTGGACCCTGGATTAATAAATTTAATATCTCAAGTCGCTTGTCACTGGATATACTTTTTCCGACTCTTGATAATTGTTTATATAATTCATCTGTATAATTTTTTGCAGCTGAAAAGAGCTCTTCCATACTAATCATCCTTTATTATTCAATTGATTACATTGTTGATGATACTATAGTTGAAGTAAAATTAACAAGATAATGATTTCATATGTTCATGCTCGTCTTAAGAGAAACTATTTCTGAGTTGACGAAATGATTATAGAAGTTTTTCTTTTACAACCTGCTGATAATTATTAAATTGATTTATTCGATAATTATTTGGATAGGGAGAAGTTAAACTCAGCTTTGGATACGATTTTGGATAAACACGGACGTACAGCTATTTATAGAGCCTCGTCTATAAATAGTGCAGTCAAACAAATGAAAGAGCAAAAAAATAGGTGGTAATTATAAATAGGAGTGATTTTAGGTGTCAGTAAATAAACTAAGCAAGGGGCATAATTGTAGTTTTGAAATAAAGTTTGATCATTTTCTGCCTGAGTTACTCAACAATCGCGCCCTATTATTGAATAAAAACGACTCTAAGCATTTCGATAATTTGCTAACATAATTTCATCATAATATTTATCTATTTGAGGCAAACCCAACTCTTCTGCAATCATAAGCTCAGACTGCCTGTCATCAACTACTCTAATAAATTGAATGGCATTGTTTGAATCTGTTCCATCTAGGATCGCATATGAAGTTGAAGTTAAGTCAAGTGAATTTCCGACACTCCCAACGTTACACAGAATACAATATCAGGAAGTTTATTGTAATTGATTAAATTTGTTACTTCACTATTCCCAAACATAGATAAACGCTTTTCAATTGGATGACTAATCAAGATACGTTCAAATTCACTTCTTGGAAATGTATAGGAAAACCTTATTAATTGTCCATTTAATTTAAGATCGCTATTAAATGGTAACGAACCTAGATACTGATAATTGTTTTCTGTTAATCTATCTTTGTACCACTGTATAAAATCATTATCAGTAGATGATTGAATAAATACATCCCAGTTGCTCCGAACTACTCGTTCGCAGTCTTTTGGATGAGTTCTATACATTCAGATCCTCGGGGACCTTTGCCGATTAAATCACCGAAACAAAAAATTCTTTCAATCTTTCTTAATCGAATGTCTTTTAAAACTACTTCTAATGCCGTTTTATTCACGTGGATATCTGAAGTAATTGCAATTTTTGTCACAAAGCTTCCCCCTCATAAATTCCATCTATTCTCTATAGTTATTTCTCCATGTTATTCGACAAAATGCCTTTTAATCCTTTAATAACTTAATGGACCGAAAAAAAGACGTACATATTTCTGAAGCACGTCTTTAACATAATGAAAGAGCACAGAAACCCTCTAGACAAAACATATCTAAAGGGGCAAAACGATGCAACTTTTTTATAAACAGTACGACTTTATTTTAAATTTACACCAGCAGACTTCCGGGACAGCAGCGTGCTTGCTACGAGCGCAAGCAACACAAACACGACACCCGCAGTTCCGAACGCCCAAGCATAACCCTCCGTCGCATCGGGCCGTGTAGCTGCCACTGCCATAAATACCGTAAATCCTACCGTCGGCCCCAACTCCATGGCAGTATTCATCACACCGCCAGCAAGCCCTGCTTGATGCTGCGGAACATTCGCCACCGACTGCACCGCCGATCCGGACAGGACGAACGAGATACCCGCCGCGAGAAGAATCTGACCGGGCAAAAGGACGACCGCATAAGCCGCATCGTGGCTAAGCAAGGCAAGAACGCCTAGCCCAACAGCCGAGATAAGCCCTCCCAAAGTCAAGACACGCCCCGCACCGAACCGGGTGATTAGCGGGGAGGCAATCTGATTCACAACAATCATGGTGACAGCGAAAGGCAGAAAGGAGACGGCTGTGGCCAAGGATGACCATCCTCGAATCTGCTGCAAGTAGAGAGTAAGAACGTATTCAATCACCGTTGAGGCGGCCGCAGCCAGGGATATGCCAACGAGCCCGGTAAGCCGACGAGGCTCCATAATAAACCCAGGCGGAAGCAGCGGGTCGCGTACCTTACGTTCTACAATCAGGAAGATGATCAACAACACGATGCCGATGATAAACGGACCGTATACGGAGGAGGAAGACCACGAATAGTCTCCGCTCGCAATCAAACCATAACTCCCCAGGGAGATGCCCAAAGTAGCGAGCACCGCTCCAAGCGGATCGAGACCTGGCCGGTTGGCGGAAGTCCTTTTATCGCTTGCCGGCAGCAACGAGTGTGCAACTGCAAGGGCAATGGCTGTGATCATAATCGGAACGACAAACATCCATCGCCACGATACCCAATTCGTGATGACGCCCGACAAAATAAATCCAATAATCGAGCCAAGAAACGGAACTCCGCCCCAAACCGCCATCGCCCTGCCGAAGTCCGCCGGATTGGGAAACAGCGTACGGAGTATCGCCATGAGGGCAGGTGCTGTAAGCGCCGCGCCGACGCCTTGCAAGAAGCGCATGCTGATTAGCACTGTGAAGTTCGGAGCAAATGCGGCAATAACGGAAGCCGCTCCAAAAATGAGCAGACCTGTTACCATCATCTGCCGTCCGTGATATCGATCTGCGAGCCGCCCGCCAAACATCAATAGGCCGCTGAAAGGCAAGCCATAAGAAACCTGCAACAGCAGCAAGTCCGAGGAGCTTAGTCCAAACTCATTTGCAATCTTTGGTAAAGGGACGATTATTAGAGTGATAGTAAAAATCAGGGTCGCTTGCACGAGTGCCAAAATGGTGAATGCAACACGTGTGTTTTGCGGCGAGCGCGCCTTTATCTCGTTATTCATATTTGTTTCCTCCATTAAAGATTGCCTCCCACGGCTGGCACTGGATCATTAGTCCTTGTTTTAGGAGTGAGAGGTGGTTTTTCCATTACTATTTACCACTTTTCGTATTCTGACGTTATACATTGACCGAAACCCGTCTCGAAAAAACTTCTTTAGATATAGCCGATTTTTTTTCGACAGGTCATCACGTCAAATAAGGATGCTTTTACCACGTTTTCA
>JAEWDX010000410.1 GCA_023389895.1 Bacillota bacterium | reverse complement strand
GCCAGGAGCTGGAGTATGGACGATGAACTATGCTTCTAATCAAAGCTATGGTGGAAAAACACTTGTAAGAGGTGGAGATACAGGGTTACCACCTGCTGTAAATCCATTATTCCCTGATGCAACATATGGTCCTTATGATGGTTATCGCTGGGCGAATCCAACAAACCTTGATGCCCACGGCATGGCTTATTGCGAAACTTATGATGCAATTTTAAATAATGAATATACAGCAACAGCTGGTAGAGGAAAGGTTCCTTGTGATATCCGCATGATTTGGTTAGTTCGCGACTTTAGCGGCTATAATTACTTAAACCAATCCTCTGATATTAACAAAGGAATTAAAGCTTTCCGCAAAGTCGATGCTGTTATTACAAATGATATCGTTCTCTCAACTATTTCTAAATATGCTGACATTGTTCTGCCGGCAACGACGGAGTGGGAAAAAGATGGTTCAATTGTAAGTGGAAATCCAGAAGCGATCATTGTGACGCAAAAAGTAGTAGAGCCACTCTTTGAAGCAAAAACAGAAGAATGGATGGACCGAGAGCTTGCGAAACGACTTGGTTTAGACCCTGATGAAATTTACCCAATCACACGTAAACAGCAATTATTTAATCAACTTTCAGGTGCTGAGGTCATTAAGGATGACGGGGAGAACTATGAACCACTAGTGACGATTACCGATAAGGAGATTAAGGAGTGGGGCGTTGAGGGTAAACCTCAAAAAGGAAGAATTGGAGTCAATGAATTAGTTGAACAAGGAGTATATCAAGTTCCAAGATCACCTGGTGATAATTTCACCGTTGTTCAAGGAGTAGATTTTGTGAAAGATCCAGAAGCACATCCTCTTGGAACAAAGAGCGGAAAATTAGAAATTCATTGTCAAGCTTTGTCTGACAAGATTGCGTCCTACGGCTTAACAACCATTCCGCCAATTGCTAAGTACGAACCACCGTTAAATGGATACGAAGCTACTTTTGATGATTGGGAAAATAAGGTGAAAGGAAAATATCAATTCCAACTTGTCACCATCCACTACGGTAGACGGTCTCACTCTGTATTTGATAATATTCCACAGCTTCGAGAAGCATACCCTCAGGAGTTCTTTATGAATAAGCGGGATGGAGAAGCTTTAGGCCTTAGAGATGGAGATACCGTCTTAATTGAAAGTGAATTTGGAAAATGTATTCGCCAACTAACGCTTACGGAAAGCTGTATGCCAGGTGTTGTTAGCCTTGGAGAAGGAGCTTGGGTTGATATTGATGAAGAAACAGGCATTGATCGATCTGGTGCAACGAATGTTCTCTGTGGGGCGCGTTTAAGTGGACAAGGGGAAGAGCCTTGGAACACAACGATTGTTCGAGTAGAAAAATATAAGGGCGAACCATTAAAGCCAGATGCTGAATGGGAGCAAAGAATCATATTTTAGGAGGTGACAGATTATGGCACAGAAAGGTTTCTATTATGATGCAACGATATGTTCAGGATGTAAAGCATGCCAAATTTCATGTAAAGATAAAAATAATTTACAAGTAGGAGAGCTTTTTAGAAAGGTTTACGATTTTGAGGGTGGCATTTTTCCAAATGTATGGGGCTTTTACCTATCTCTAGGATGCAACCATTGTGCAGAGCCTAAATGCGCTGAAAACTGTCCAACTGGTGCGATTCATAAACGAGATAAAGACGGTTTAGTTATTCAAGATCGGGAAAAATGTATCGGTTGTAAAATGTGTTTATGGTCATGTCCATATGAGCACCCACAATATCTTGAGGAAATCGGTAAAGCTGGAAAATGTGATGGCTGTGCCGACTTAGTCGACCAAGGGTTAAACCCTGTATGTGTAGACTCCTGTCCGATGAGAGCAATTGAATTTGGTGATATTGAGGAGCTGCGGGCGAAATATGGGGATAGCAATAACTTAAATGTGTTACCTGATACGAATATCACAAAGCCTTCTATTATCATTAAAGCAAAATATCAGGCGATGGAATCTTAAGAATCTAGGGAAGGCTCTTTTTTCAAGCTCTGCTGTTTATCATCGTCCTACTTCTTTGAAAAAATAGTCCCCCCGATATTTACAGATGATTATCTAAAAGGAGGTAATTACAATGTTTGCTGAAGAATGGCCACTGCTAACGTTTACACTATTAGCGCAGCTTGCGGTAGGTGCGTATATCTTCTTTGTCGTCATACGTGCCTTTAACAAGAAATTAGGGAACAATCTTGGAATCAATGTTACCAAACGAGGAATCTTCCTTGTTGGTCCTGTAACGGCACTAGCGTTAGCATTTTCCGTCTTCCACTTGGGAGATCCGTTCGGTGCCTATCGTTCTCTCTTAAATTTTCAATCTTCTTGGTTAAGCAGGGAAATCGTGTTTACAGGTTTGTTTTTTGGATTATGGATCATATCGTATGTTTTGGATCGAAAAGGTTCATGGAATCAGGCTTTAGGTTGGGTCACTTCCGTTGTTGGTTTAGGTGCAGTCTTTTGTATGGCAAGTATTTACGCTTCTTCTATTAAGCCAGCATGGACAGATGTGAATACGTATCTAGCATTCTATGGCACGACTATCCTCTTCGGAGCTGTAACATCGATGATTTTTATTTTGTTATGTAAAGAGGAAAAAACAGAAGGATTAACAAGCATCATTAAGGGAATTGGATTAGTTGGACTAGGAGCGATTATGATTCAGTTGGTTTATCTCCCCGTCTTTGTTTCAGGCTTAGCTGTAAGTGGAGAAGCAGGTCTTGAGTCCGTAAGCTTAATTACTGGAACATACGCATTATCAACCGTAACTAGATGGGTATTATCCATTCTAGGATTAATGATTATTGGGTTTGTATTCTACCGAAATAACAAGATAAAATCACAAATGACATTCTATTTAGCAGCTTTGACCCTTGTTTTAGTCGGTGAATTTTTAGGAAGATACATCTTTTATGCAACAGGTGTCTCCATCGTTGTTGGTTAGAAAAATCTGGAGGAGTTGATTAGACTCCTCCAGTAAATTAGATTTTCTTTCGAAAAACATTCTATGTGAAAATCGTCTCTAAGAAAGAGAGGAATGACCATGCTTGCGAATATTGGAGTTCCAGGTTTAATTCTTATTATCATTCTGGCCTTAATTATTTTTGGACCGAAAAAACTTCCCGAAATGGGAAGAGCAGTCGGACAAACATTAAAAGAATTTAAGAAATCAACAAAAGAATTAGTAGATGATGAGAAAGATAAAATAATGGAGATGGCAGCAACTGAAGATGAGAAGAAAAAAGGCTAAGAGAGAGCAATCAAGCTTGTTTTGAAAGATAAATTTAGAATAGAACATCGAAAGCTATCGGTGTTAAATATATATTTTAACTTTATTCAGCATTCATCTCCCACTTATGTAATTGAGAGATGAATGCGAATAGGGTATCTAATTCAGTAGGAGTTTAAACTTTGGCTGAATAAAGTTAAAGCCTCCGGCGGATGCCTCAGATTTTTAAAGGAAGTTTATCGAGCAAGCTCGATAAAAATCTGGGCACAATTTCGCCAAGGCGAAATTAATTGACGGGATTTCTACGGGAGTGGGAATCCTGTTTTGTTATTAAATTTAGCTAAAAAATAAAAAGTGGGTGCTACGGATGTATAAAGCCATTACAAGAAAAAATATCAGTGAAATTCCTAATAAGAGTTTTCGTACCTACGTAGAACGATATTTAGAAATAGAAGACAAAACTAATCAAATCATTGAAGGTTTCGGGCTTCCATTTAATAAAGAAAAAAGCGATCTTGCTAAAGAGGAAGTGATTGAAAAGGGCGTTGTCTCCAGAAATGAGAAGAAAAGCCTTTATTTAAATTGGATTTCCCCCGCATGTCGTGCCTGTAAAAAAGGGGAGAAAACCATTACATCCTTCATCTCTTTGAAATGCCATAAACACTGCTATTTCTGTTTTAATCCAAATCAAGAAAACTATGGAACATTTCGCGTAAAAGATCGGGATCCTGTTGCCGAACTGTCCGAACGATTTCTTCTAGGTGAAAAATTTGATCATATTGCGCTAACTGGAGGAGAGCCCCTTCTTCATGCGAAAAAAGCAGTAGAATTTTTCAAATTCGTTCATGCAAAATCAAATAATACCTATACTCGCCTTTATACCGCGGGAGATTTACTGACATCGGAAATTTTGGCAGACTTAAAGGCAGCCCATTTAAACGAGATTCGTTTCAGTATTAAACAAGAAGAAACGGACGAACAGAAAGAGAAACTATTCGGGATTATGAAACTGGCAAGGGAATAT
>JAEWDX010000377.1 GCA_023389895.1 Bacillota bacterium | reverse complement strand
CTGGATATTTATGGTAAGATTAATATAAAGGTTAATGGTGGAGGATGGTATTGGTGAGGGTACTATTGGAGTTAATACGACTTACTGTTATTTTTGTATTTTTCTATGGAATTTTAGGTTCCCTTTTATATTATTTGTACTTAAAAATAGGAGTTAACACTGATAAATATTTGTGGATGGGTTATATAGCAATTCTCCTTGTATTTTTTCTTCTATATAGGAATAAATTGCAGTTTAGCGGTTGGTACACAGGTAAAGGTCGAGAAAAACTCCCTAAATGGGCGTCAAAGTCACTTGTTTCCATTTCAATATTATTATTGTTGTTACCTCCACTTCTAAGTTTTTTTAATTAAAACAGTTGCTTCTTGTGCTAACGGAGCAGTTTAGTGTAAGAAGGTAAATCTAAAATATATAGATTTGTATTTTGCAAAAAATAACTGTAGAGAATTGCAAAGGACAAGTACATAGTATTGCAAAGTATTTTACAGAGGCCAAATTGATTTGACATGGAACCTCTGCGGGCATAATTCATGAGCCTAGAAGCCAGAAACCCCAAGGATCTGGCTCTAGCCAAAGCAGGCTATCATACCCGCCTCTCCATGTAAAATCATGCTTAAAACACTATGTATTTTTCTTTGCAATTCTCCGCATCGGCATCTTGCATTACTATGTATAATTATTTTGCAATACACATAGATTGAAAAATATATTATTATTTATATAAAAGAAAGTGAGAGTGAAAATATGAATATTAGAGTAGCAAGTGAATTAGATTACCCTGATTTAAGACTGATATACTTAGAATCTCGTCGTAAAAGTTTTCATTGGGCAAATATAGAAGAAATGACTTTAGAAGACTTTGATAAGCATACTGAAGGAGAGTATATAATTTTAGCAGAGGAAGATACTCATATCCTTGGATTTGCTTCTTTATACCTGCCAGATAATTTTATACATAATTTATTTGTTCACCCTGATTTCTCGGGTAAAGGCGTTGGTGGTCAATTGGTTAATGCATCCATAGAAAAAATGAATAAACCATTAAGATTGAAATGTGTATCTGAAAATCAAAAAGCGATGAAGTTTTATGAGAATAATGGTTGGAAGAAAGTTGTTGAAGAAGGTAAACTAGAAGAAAAATATTGGGTTATGGAATATGATTAAAATCAATAATTGAGGCCTGTTTTATTTTTTGATGTTAAACTAAACCAGCTAATAGTTTGTCAACATTTTTCAATAAAAACTTAAAATACTTCATGCTATACTAAAAGTACACATACTAAATAACCTTCCTTATTTTCCTAGTTGGAAGTCAGATTGCTTAATCATGCTAAATATTGGAAAGGTTTATTGCTTTTCAATAAAGCATAAATCCACCATTATTAGCTTTAGAGTATCTTATGAAAATATATCCATCCAGCAATATTTATAATAATAAAATAAACAACAAATAATATTATAGAACTAATAAAAAAAATTAAAAAATTTTTTTCTGTGTTAAAGAACTTCAAGAAATAAATAAAGTTTGGAACCATTCCAATCCAAAACAAATATAATAGTCCTTTATTTACTTTAATAAACCAATCATTAGGGTCAGAAGTTATGAACATACCTATAATTAACAGAAAACAAACTACTATATGTAAAGGACTTGTGATTAGATTTAATATTAAATACTTTTTTAACATAATACACATCCTTATAAAACATCATGTTTAATAAAATGTTCATAAAACTGTACTAATGAATGTGGATTTTTGTCATCTCTCAAACGAGGGAGCGGATCTATTAGTGTACCTAATTTGTCACCTAATTTTAAATTTACTGCTACTTGTAAGAAGTCACCTTTAATAGAATAATTAAATATTTATCATTATATTTGCTACTTTTAAGTTCTAATAATGGTATTGCTGACATAAATGGAATTGAGTAATTTCTATATAAAAATGGAGCTGCATTAAAAGTAACACCTTTTTTAAAGTAAGACTTCTTATCCAGGATATCCTTTAATGTTTTACGATTGCTAGTAAATGGAAGGTAATATTTATACAACTGTTTATCAATAATTTCATATGAAATTACTTGTGCTAAAAATCCTCCCAAAGAGTGTCCTGTTACGTAGGCATTAGCTCCATTATATTCTAGCATAATTTCAGCGGTAAATTTCTTTGCTAAAGGTACTTGAACATTATTATTAGAAAACAAAATTTCAGCATCAGCAATTGCCCAATCAAATACATAGTCATCCCATGCGTCTGCTTCAAAACCTCTATATCCAATAATAATATCGTGTCCCTTTTTAATAGCAACTGCACCAAATCCAGCTGATTTCCAACTACTATCTTGTGCTTTTATAATTGTCCAGTCTGATAATTCATCCTTAAGATCGAGATCGGTAATCTTGCGCCTTTGTACATAACGTTCGCAGTGGACAACCTGTACAGTCTTCACATTCATACATTTTGAATTGGCGTTGGAATCCTGTTTTATCAGTACGCGTGGCGTTGTATCGGAATGTCTGCTGCTTCTCATTTGGACAAATATAGCTGTCCTTTTCCTCATCGTATGCCCAGCTACTTGTTTTGAACGGATCGTTTTTATCCTTCTTCTTTTGCTCGTCTAAATAATGGGTGTACGTAATGAGGGGTGTACGTTTGCGCTTCGTTAAAATATCATCGTAGTTTTGTTCACTGCCGTAGCCGGCATCCGCAACGATATGTTCCGGTAATTCAAAGTACTGTTCATCAATTTTGTCTAGGAATGGCAGGAGTGTTTTCGTATCTGTACGATTGGCGAATATACCGTAAGCCAACGTGTATTGCCCTTCAGTCGCCACTTGTACGTTATAGCCCGCTTTTAGCTGCCCGTTTTGCATATAGTCGTCTTTCATGCGCATAAATGTCGCATCTTGGTCTGTTTTCGAATAGCTGTTACGTGTGCCAAAAATCTCAAAATCTTTTTCATATTTCTGCTTACGTGTAATCCAGTCATAGATCTGCTTCATGATTTGTTTCGGTGTTTTACGTTCGCTACACAATTTTTTGCGCTTACTCACATCGTCAGAGCTATCCATTTTGTTTGACTCCCCCTCCTTTGGAAGCAATCTCCCTCTGGACAGCGTACAGTTTCACATATTATGACAAAGAATAATTGGAAATCCTGGATTTGTGCCTACAATAAACGTCTCGTCTTTCGTTATGAAAATAAACGAAAATCGGATAACGGGTTTGAATGGTAAAAAGAACCTACCAATGTACAGACTGCCATGGCATCCATAAAAAGTAAATTCACTTAGAAAAAGAAAAGCTGTCCTCAAAAAATCATTTTTCAATGACCTTTTGGGAAAGCCTCGGTGTGATTAAGTTTTTAATAAGATAAACTAAACTTCCTCTTAAATGATTATAAATCCCTATTAATCAGTTTGATCCAGCCCGCAAGACTACCGACTGTAAATATAGCAATTGCTCCAAAAATATTCGCAACTGGAATTCCGTTCCCTTGACTGATAGTATGCACATCAAACAAATTGAAAAGACTTAAATTTGCCAACCAATTCATATTTTCATTCAATTCGGAAAGCATGCTCAGCAGGAACATAACAAACACAATCCCAATTCCTAATGATAATGCCCCTCTTTCAGAATTTAGCCATGAAGTCAATGCAAATCCTATGCCCATAAAACCTAAAGTAATAAGCAAACCCGATGTAATTACATCGGCAACCACCCACGGATCGTTCATGACATTGGTTCCTTTTCCGATTAACAAAACAATTCCAGCCGATGCAGCGGCTATGATTAATACTTGAATAACGTTTGCGAACCATTTAGCAAAATAAATCGAAGTCCTGCTTCGAGGCATCGCGAAAAGAAATTCTGTAGTCTGACGATCTCTTTCTTTCACTATAGTACCTATTCCCCAGTTTATAGCGAATGACCCCAGTATCAACAAAAAGAAGGTAAAGGGCTGCCCCGATATCCAACCCTCAAAGGTAGAAAGTGTATCCACATATGTGCCTTGTTCCTCTTTTTGAGGTTTGTTGATCATATGCTGACTTTCTAAATAAGATTTAGCCACTACTGCCGGGATGGCCTGGAG
>JAEWDX010000345.1 GCA_023389895.1 Bacillota bacterium | reverse complement strand
AGTCTACAGCTGCTTTTGCATTCACATTATTAAAAAGGACATCGTAGAGAACATTCGTAATCGGCATATTGACACCATACTTTTCCGCTAATTGCTTAGCTGCCTTTGTTGTCCTAACTCCTTCCACAACCATTCCCATATTTTCAAGCACTTCATTTAAATTATGCCCTTTTCCGAGCAGATTACCTGCTCGCCAATTTCGGGAATGAACACTCGTACAAGTAACAATTAAATCACCAATTCCTGTTAAACCTGAAAATGTGAGCGGACTTGCTCCCATCTTCACACCAAGTCGAGCGATTTCTGCCAAGCCTCGAGTCATTAACGCAGCTTTTGCATTATCTCCATAACCTAAACCATCGGTGATTCCTGCGGCAAGCGCAATAATATTTTTCAACGCTCCACCAATCTCAACCCCAATAATATCTGGGTTTGCATAAACACGAAAATTATGATTAATAAATAAATCTTGAATCCTCTCAGCAGCTTCCATATTTTTAGAAGAAACGGTAACAGTCGTTGGATGGCGCAAACTAACTTCTTCAGCATGACTCGGTCCAGAAAGAACAACAACACTATTCAAAAGATGAATGGGCATTTCTTGTTCTATCATTTCTGAAATTCTAAGCAAAGTATCTGGTTCTATTCCCTTACTAACATGAACGATTGTAAGAGGCTCCTTTATTATCGCACTTATTTTATTTATCACTTCACGAATGGCTTTTGTTGGCACAGCAAGGATAATTGTATCAATTCCTAAAAGAGCTTCTTCTAATGATGCAATACCTGTAATCCCTTTTGGTAATTTAATATCAGGCAAATATTTATGATTCGTATGAAATTGATTAATTTCTTTTATTTGTTCAGCCTTATGACCCCAAAGCCGTACATCATGTCCATTATCTGCCAATACTAAAGCTAATGCAGTCCCCCAGCTCCCTGCACCCATAACAGCAATGCTTTCTTTTTTCATCAAATCACCGCCTTCGCTTTTCTTTGTCTAGCTTTCGGCGGCTAGGAGCTCGAGGTCATAAGCCGATCCATCAAGTAGGTAAAAAACAACCTACACGATGGCTTGTCTTATGCTTGAGACCCACAGGATGTGGGTCATGCAGACGTTGCCACAGGACGTGGCGTTTTTAGTCTGCGTTCCTCCATTGATCAAGCCGCCTTCGCTTTTCTACTTTCTTTCTCTAGCGAAAATTTTTATTGGGGTGCCTTCGAAACCGAAGGCGTCACGAATTCTATTTTGTAAAAAGCGTTCATATGAAAAATGTAATAATTCTGGTTCATTTACGAACACAACAAAGGTTGGCGGCTTCACCGCAACTTGTGTAGTATAATAAATTTTCAAGCGTCTTCCTTTATCTGTAGGTGTTGGATTCATTGCAACTGCATCCATGATAACCTCATTTAACACACTTGTTTCAACACGAAGAGCGTGATTTTCACTTGCTCTATTTATCATTGGGATAAGGGTATGAATCCGTTTTTTTGTTTTTGCGGACAAGAAAACAATCGGAGCATAATCAAGAAAAAGGAAGTGCTCTCGTATTTTTTGTTCGAAAGTATTCATTGTCTTTTCATCTTTTTCAACAGCGTCCCATTTATTCACAACGATAACAACCGCACGTCCTGCCTCATGAGCATAGCCAGCAATTCGCTTATCATGCTCAATAATGCCTTCTTCTCCATCAATAACAACAAGAACAACATCTGAGCGCTCAATCGCTCTTAATGCCCTTAAAACACTATATTTCTCAGTTGTTTCATAAACCTTCCCTTTTTTCCGCATCCCTGCCGTATCAATAATGACATATTTTTCCCCATTATAAGTTAGCTCGGAGTCAATAGCATCACGCGTTGTTCCTGCTATATTACTTACAATAACTCGATCTTCTCCTAAAATCGCATTAACAAGCGATGATTTTCCAACATTCGGTCTACCAATTAAAGAAAATTTAATCACATCATCTTCATAATCCTTTTGGCCTGAATTTGAAAAATGCTTTGCTGCTTCATCAAGTAGATCCCCTAACCCCAAACCGTGAGAACCGGAAATAGGAAAGGGTTCACCGAATCCTAAAGAATAGAAATCATAAATTTGCTCTCTCATTTCTGGGTTATCAATTTTATTGACCCCTAATACTACAGGCTTCTGAGCTTTGTAAAGAATTTTAGCTACTTCCTCATCAGCTGATGTTACACCTTCTCTTCCATTCGTCAAAAAAAGAATAACATCTGCTTCATCAATTGCGATTTCAGCCTGCTGCCGAATTTGCTCAAGAAACGGCTCATCTCCAATATCAATTCCACCAGTATCAATTATATTGAAATCATAATTTAGCCACTCTCCTGAACTATATATACGATCTCGTGTAACTCCAGGTATATCTTCGACAATTGAAATTCGCTGTCCGGCAATTCTGTTGAATATGGTTGATTTTCCTACATTTGGACGTCCGACAATCGCCACTACTGGTTTTGCCATGAACATCACCCTTTCATTTCTAACTAAATACATTATTATTTTTTATCGCTTAAAAATAAAGGACTGCCCCAAAATGTGCTTTGCACCTTGTTTTTGGGACAGCTCCCTAACCTTATTATCTTATCAAAGCAAAGACATTCAGGCAAGCGATCATAATAGTTTCTGCTTTTGCTTTTCAATTTGATGATAATGTTTAGCAAAAAATTGTGCGATTACTTCAATGCTATTCCAGCAAACAAGTAAGCCTGTAGAAAGAGCCGCAACATCTAAAAAGGAGAAAGAGCTAACAGTATATGGAAATAAATATTTTTTTAGAATGATTGCATATAAAAAATCACCCTGGACCATCCCGAGTAATAAAATATAAATTCGAAATAGCTTGTTTACCTGTAAAGAAATTGCTAACACAACGATGATGATTGACAGCATCCAATTACGGGGAAACACTACCCAAACCGGATCAAAAAATTCATATATTTGAAAGCAAATATAGGCAAGCGTCATTATAAAGGAGCAAAAGAAAATATGAAGTAAAGTAACCCCTTTATGTTTTGATAAAAAAAGGAATAAAACAATATATATATACAGACTAGAAAGAGAGAGCTTGAAACCAGAAACAGATATAACAATTGGGGAAACAATTATTAAGAGAAGTAAGGAAAGAGAAAGTTTAAATCTCTCTTCGCTCCCCCTTTTCATAAAGAATGTAGCCATTATCCAAAATAACCATGAAATCCAAAAAAATATTAATCCTTCCATCTTTAAACACCTCAATCCTTTACATTATGTCACTCACAGAAGGACTTTAACCGCTTTATTTATAATTTTGAATAAAACAAATTAGAGCTGTTCATCTTAATAAGTGGGAGGTGTTTTCATGGGAAAGGATCGACAGGAAAAAAAACTAAAGCAAAGTAGACGAGTAGAGTCTGATCGTGATCAAGCACTTCATTATGCCGGAGCTACAGAAATGCAAAGTCCCAAGGAAGCGAGAAAATTAAATAATAATAAATAAACGTTCCATACATGAGAAAGCGGCTGTTTAATTAGCAAAATTATGCCAATTGAACAGCCGCTTTTCACGAATAAATAGTTAAAGCTATCTTAATGAATATTTCTCTGACTAAATTTCTTTGTATTTATATTTCTTTCATTAAGCCAATGATGTGTTTTGCCAGAGATAATGAGTGGGACATGCTGTAGCGCAAAAATCTTTTTTGCACCTAAAGCAGTCATCATCATCGTTAACTCTTGATGAAGCATATTTATTTCTGCAATTAATGCGTTAATTCCTTCATTTATGAGGATTTTCAGAAAAAACCCTGCCATCCCAGCAGCATCTGCGCCAAGAGCAATAGATTTAGCAATATCTAAACTCGATTGGACTCCACCTGAAGCGATAACAGAAATGCCCGTTGCTGTTTCATTTGCCTCGACAATCGCAGCAGTTGTAGGGATTCCCCATCCATTAAAAAATGCTAATGCATTCGTTCGACGTTCATTTTCTATTTTCGCAAAATTAGTCCCACCAAATCCTCCTATGTCCACAGCAGAAACGCCAACTGCCTGAAGCTTTGCTACCGTTTCCCGATTCATGCCAAAACCTACTTCTTTTATAATAATGGGGACATTCACATCGCTTACGATTCTTTCGATTCGTTCAAGCGCAAATCGAAAATCCCGCTCTCCTTCAGGCATCGCCAGCTCTTGAATGACATTTAAATGAATTTGTAGAGCATTTGCTTCGAGCATTTCAACTACAGCCCTTGCCTCATCAACAGTAGCCTCACTGCCTATATTGCTAATAATAATCCCATCTTCATACTCTTTACGGACAATTTCGAAGGTTTTTCTTTCAGCAGAATTTTTAAGAGCTGCCATTTGTGAGCCTACAGAGAGAGCAATTCCCGTCTCTCGTGCAGCAATCGCAAGATTTTTGTTAATCTCAAAAGTCCTCTCTCCTCCACCACCAGTCATTGCATTGATAAAAATTGGCGAACTTAATAAAAGTTCGCCAATTTTTGTGGTTAAGTTTACCTGATCCAAGGAGGAATTTGGCAAACTTTGGTGGATAAAGGAAACATCCTCAAAGCCCGCAAGCCTTTCTTGTTCAGTAGTTAAAGCTAAATGTATATGCTCCCATTTCCGTTTTGATCTAGACAATAATATCACCATTATTTTTTTAAATTCTTTAATTGATCCCCAATCATTTCTCCAAGCTGAAAGCCTTTAGACTCTTCAGGTAATTGATAATCAGTTACATAATCCGGCTCTCTTTCCTGTAACTCTTTTATGCTTAATGATAGGCGCTGTTCTTCTTCATTAACTTCTAAAACCTTTACCTTTACTTCTTGGCCTTCCTTTAAAACCTCATGTGGCGTTTTAATATGCTTATAGGCAATTTGTGAAATATGAACGAGTCCTTCTACACCAGGAAATAATTCAACAAATGCACCATAAGACACTAATCTCTTAACAATACCATCTAAAACGCTGCCCTTTGGAGCCTTCTCAGCAATATCTGTCCACGGTCCAGGAAGTGTTTCTTTAATTGATAAAGAGATGCGTTCATTGTTGCGATCAACACTTAACACCTTTACTTGAACTTTTTGCCCTTCTTCAACGATATCAGAAGGTTTATCAACATGATCATACGAAAACTGCGAAATATGAACTAAACCATCAATACCACCAATATCGATAAATGCACCGAAATCGGTTATTCTTTGCACGGTCCCTTCAATGACTTGACCTGCTTGAATTGAATCAATGATTTGATCTTTTTTCTTCTTTTCTTCTTCTTCCGTAACAGCACGGTGTGATAAAATTAAACGATTCTTTCCCTTCTCTAATTCAACTATTTTAAAAGTCATTGTTTTCCCTTTATAATCAGAGAAATCCTCAACGAAGAATGTTTCAACTAAAGAAGCAGGAACAAAACCGCGTACACCTAAATCAACGACGAGGCCTCCCTTTACTACATCCTTTACTTCTGCTTCAAATATTTCTCCAGTTTGAAATTGCTTTTCAAGGTTTTCCCACGAATTTTCTGCATCGACTTTTCGTTTAGACAAAACCAATGCCTCTTCTTCTACTTTTAACACTTCAAGTACAAGGGTGTCGCCTTCAGAAACTACATCACTTGCCTTTTCTACATGAAGACTAGATAGCTCACTAATTGGAATGATTCCATCTAGTTTGGAATCTTGAAGATCAACAATCACTTGCTTCTCTTCAACTTTCGTCACTTGCCCAGTTACTTTATCGCCAACTTCAAAATTTTTCACTTCTACTTGATTCATTTCCTCTGACATATGTATTCCTCCTTATCAAAATCCATGACCTGCAAAACAAATCCGATTATTCCACAGGAAAAATATAAATAATAGTAATATTTTTTAAATATTTCCTTTTTATTAACTTCTTATAAACGACTTATTTTGTCAAGCAGGAAGGTCTAACTATATTTATTAATCAGTTTACGAATTTCACTCATAATTAATTCAGTCGTTTCCTCAGCTGAGGCTTTTCTTATGCGAAGCTCTTCTAAATTCAATGGTTCTCCATAAACAACCTTTAAGCGTTTAAAGGCTTTGTACGGCCCTATAATCGCACATGGAACGACTACAGCATCTGTCCTTAGGGCGAAGAAGCCAGCACCCGCAAGCCCTTTTCCAAGTTCTCCCGTCTTACTTCTTGTTCCTTCTGGGAATAAACCTAAAACCTTACCTTCCTTTAATACAGCCAACCCATTCCGCAAAGCCTCCCGATCACTCATTCCTCTTTTGACAGGGAAAGCATTTAAATGGTTTAGTGCTTTTCCAAGGATAGGGACAGTAAATAATTCAGCTTTTGCCATGAAATTTACTGGCCTTGGTGCATTTATTCCAACAACAGGAGGATCAAGTACATCGATATGATTTGAACAAAGAAGAACACCGCCTTCTTTCGGAAAATGCTCTCGACCAATTATTTCAAACCGATAGATAGGTTTTAATACCCCATAAACAACCGCTTTTGCAAAAGAATAAAAAGTCAAATTCATCCGATCCTTTCCTTCACTAGCCCTAAAATGATCTCAACAACTTCTGTGATTGCTAATGATGTTGTGTCAATCTCAATGGCATCCTGTGCTTTCTTCAAAGGAGCAATCTCACGCTCTGAATCTAGCTTATCACGCGTTGCGATTTCCTCCTTTAATTTTTCAAGATCAGATGGATATCCTTTTTGAATATTTTCAGTATGTCGACGAATGGCTCTTTCCTCTACTGAAGCAAGAAGAAATACCTTCACTTCTGCATGAGGAAGTACATGTGTCCCGATATCCCTACCATCCATCACAACCCCGCCATTTAAACCGAAGCTTTGCTGTCTTCCTACCATTTCTTCTCTTACTAATTTATGTTTAGCGACCAATGATACCGAGTTCGTCACTTCACTTGTTCTTATCTCATTCGTAACGTTTTGTCCATCTAGAAAAATGGACTGTCCTCCGTCCGTTGGTAGCAATTCGATGGATGTTTTTTGGAGAATTTCCGTTAACTTTAGCTCGTCTTCGAAGCTTATCTCGTTTAAGATCGCTTTAAATGTCAGCGCTCTGTACATGGC
>JAEWDX010000335.1 GCA_023389895.1 Bacillota bacterium | reverse complement strand
ATCTTATATGGGTTGTAGAACGCGAGTAATGGCGAATCTCCACGGAGAAGAAAACAGTATCGGTAGAGGAAATTTATCCTTTACTTCTATAAATCTAGTGAAGATTGCTTTAACAACTTCTACATACGAGTCGTTTATCGAGAAGCTAGATCGCTATTTAGATTTAGCGGTTCAACAATTATTAGATCGCTATCATTTTCAAATTAAGAAAAAAGCAAGGCATTTTCCTTTCTTATATTCACAAAATGTTTGGCGGGGGAGTGAGCAATTAACGGATAACGATACACTAGAAGATGTGCTTAAGCAAGGGACATTAAGCGTTGGTTTTATCGGGCTTGCTGAAGCATTAGTAGCTTTATTAGGTGAGCATCATGGGGAAAGTGATGAGGCTTATCGGATTGGATATCAGATAATCAAATTGATGAGAGATAAGATGGATCAAGCGACGGAAATTTATCAGCTTAACTTTTCTCTGATTGCAACTCCTGCTGAAGGATTGTCAGGAAAGTTTACCAAGCGTGATCAGGCTGAGTTTGGTAAGGTAAAGGGCGTGACTGACCGCGATTATTATACAAATTCCTTTCACATCCCTGTTTATTACCCGATTAAGGCAATTGAGAAAATTCAAAAGGAAGGACCGTTCCATTCATTATGCAATGCTGGGCATATTTCCTATATTGAATGTGATGGCGATGTCTCTAAGAATATTCCAGCTTTAGATAAAATCGTCAAAACAATGGCTTTAGCCGATATGGGCTATGGCTCGATTAATCATCCGGTTGATCGATGCAAATGTTGTGGCTATTCTGGAATCATTGATGATGAATGCCCAAGCTGTGAAAATAATGACGAGCATCAAATTGAGCGCATTAGAAGAATAACGGGTTATCTCGTTGGCGATATGAGCAAATGGAATACAGCAAAGTTTAGCGAGGAAAGTGAAAGAGTGAAGCACCGATGAAAGTAATGAATATCCTCCATGACTCTGTTGTTGATGGAGAGGGGCTTCGAACGGTTATCTTTTTTGCAGGCTGTCCCCACCATTGTCGTGGCTGTCATAACCCATCAAGCTGGAATATGGACAATGGTACGGAAATGTCCATTGACGCGATTATGGTGGAAATTGAAAGCAATCCTTTAACAGATGTCACTTTTTCTGGTGGTGAACCATTTTTTCAAGCGGAGGAAGTAGCTAAGCTAGCTGAAAGAATTCGGAAGCTAGGGAAGAATATATGGGTGTATAGTGGCTACACATATGAGGAAATTGTGAAAGATCCTTGTAAGCGAGAATTATTAAATCATTGCAATGTCTTAGTAGATGGCCCCTTTAAAATTGAAGAAAGAAATTTATCTTTAACCTTTAGAGGAAGCAATAATCAAAGAATTATCGAGCTTTAGGATAAGGGCGCATTAATGACGCTTAATAAAATAAAGGCCTTGCCTCAAACAAATGAAAAGCCTATTTTGGTTGTTATTTGACCAAAATAGGCTTAATTTAATTATTGAGACAAGGAATGTGATTTCTTGTTCCGATCCTTTTCAAGAATCAAACAATCATTTCTAAGAAAACCTTTAGTGCCTTTGTCTGGAAAGGAGAACAAAGCACGGTTGAAAATTCCCTTTTCATTTCAATGTTTTTAACGTTAATGATTTGTAACGTTTTGAGTGAAACTTCTTTGCGAATTGCCCAGTCGGATATTAAGCTAATCCCAAGTCCCGCCTCAACCGCCTCCTTAATGATTTGTGTGCTGCCAAACTTCAAGCATTTCTTCGGGGCTATTTTATGCTCAGTAAATAACTTTTCAACAGCTTCTCTCGTCCCTGATCCTGTTTCTCTGACGATCCAAGTTTCTTTTGAAAGGTCGGCAATCGTGATATTGTCCATTTGCGCTAATCGATTTGTAGGAGAACAAATAATACTCATTGAATCAATGGCAAAAGGATTGATCACTAAATGCTTATCTTGAAAATTTCCTTCAACAATTCCAACATCTAGCTGGTTTCTGAGAACCAATTCGGCAATTTCTTTCGTATTTCCAATTGTAATTGTTGGGTTTATGAGGGGGTATTTTAGTTGCATTTTCGCTAAAACATGCGGCAAAATGTATTCTCCATATGTATAGCTAGCTCCAATTGTGAGAGGACCACATGCATTATTCGTTAGATCACCAATTAAGTAATGCATTTTTGAATATAGTCCTAAAATCTCCTTTGCATGGTGATACACAATTTCTCCTGCCTTGTTTAAGCGTACGTATTTATTGCTGCGCTCCAATAATTTTGTCCCCATTGTTCTTTCTAATGCTTGAATATATTGGCTTACTGCTGGCTGTGTCATATGCAATTCCTCTGCCGCCCGTGAAAAATTTTTCTTTTCAGCAACAGTAATAAAAACGAATAACTGCTGATCCATCGATAATCCCTCATTCTAACTAAATTTTCATTAGTCATGGTTGATCTTTTCTTCATTATATAGTTTTACTTATCATTAGCATTATATATTTTTATTTTTCTAATGATAAAAAAAACGTTATGATTAAAAACGAACTCCCACACAGTAAGGGAATAAGCACACTGTCTAATAGGGATAGATAAAGTGCAATTCAATTAGTGGGGGTTTATAGCCGGTTAACTGCGATAAAAATGATTGGGACAAGGAATCTGCTCCCTTGTCCTAGTTGATGGAGATGATAATAATGGCAGAACAATTTGATAAATCTTCCGCTTTGAATGAAGATGCTGAGGCTGTGAATAAAAGTAGCAGCTTTGCTTTTGGTCGTTGGCTTGGTGGAATTGCTTTTACATTCTTGATCGCTTTTCTAGGATTTTTATTAGCGAAATTACCGGGATTCGCTCATGTTGGTCAATTAGCATCTGCGATTATTCTTGCTGTTTTGTATCGGCAGTTTTTTGGTTATCCAGAGCTTTTGCGATCTGGAATTGGCTTTTCCTCGAAAAGGTTATTGCGATTTGCGATTATTTTATATGGTTTAAAGCTGAATATTGGAACTGTTATTGAGGATGGGATGGGGCTGCTCGTTCGCGATGTCGGTGTCATTATTTTTGCAATTTTATTAACGATATGGCTTGCCCGTTTATTAAAGGCTGATAAGAATATTTCTATATTAGTAGGTGTTGGAACGGGTGTATGTGGGGCGGCAGCGATTGCAGCGATTGCACCAATCATTAAGTCAAAGGATGAAGAAACAGCGATAGGGGTCGGAATTATCGCTTTAGTTGGGACGATTTTTGCGATTATTTATACGATTTTACGCCCATTTTTACCGTTAACCGATGTGGAATATGGGATTTGGACTGGGATCAGTCTACATGAAATTGCCCATGTTGCATTAGCAGCTGCGCCTGGTGGACAGGAATCGCTTGCGATTGGCTTACTTGCAAAGCTAGGACGGGTATTTTTACTCGTGCCGCTATGTTTCGTGTTTATGTATATTGTGAAAAGAAAGAAAAGTGAGGAAGAAAACGAGGATACGAAAATAGAGTTTCCGTGGTTTTTACTTGGTTTTATCATGATGAGTGTAATTGGCAGTTATGTTCTAGGTTCCATTATTCCCGTTTCAAATAGTTTTATGGACAAGGTAGCGAGTGTGACTACTTGGTGTTTAACAGCAGCAATGGTCGGACTAGGGTTAAATGTGAGCCTAAGGGATCTGCGGACAAAAGCATTAAAGCCATTGATTGCAATGGGGATTACATCTATTTGCTTGTCCATTTTAGCTTATTTTATTGCATAGTAGATATGATTGAAAGATTAACAGTTACAAAACTATTTTCGGGACTATTTTAAGAAAAAAACAAAGGGATACGCCTCTAAAGAAATGGAAAGGCCTACCCCCTAATTTTTAGCTTATTTTTCTTTTCTAATTAACACATGGAATTGATTTTCTTGCCAATCAACTTTAATAAACGCTTGCCTGTTTGTTTCACACCAAGTTTTGATGTCTTCAACAAAAGTATTATCCGTTGTTGTTACTTCAAGAATGTCTCCAATTTGGAGGGTCTCCATATTTTTCTGCACCTCTGTAACTGGTATAGGGCACATCATTCCTGATGTATCAACTGAAATTGATATCGTTGCTTTTTCTGAATTATCTCCTGAATGGCCCGTAGTTGAACCACGATAAACGCTGGCATATGTTTTCCAACCGCCGTCTACGTTTATAACATCAAAGCCATTCTCCATTAAAATTCTTGCTGCTAGATAACCTCTTAATCCTACCTGACATGAAACGTGGATGGTTTTGTCTTTTGGAATTTCACTGAGACGATCGCGTATTTCCCCTAATGGAATATTAATCGAGCCCTTAATATAGCCCATCTCTCGTTCAATTGGTTCACGAACATCAATTAATAGTCCGCCATCTGCAATAATTTGATCAATTTCATGCCATTGAACAGTGGTGACATCACCATTCATGATATTGGAAGCAACATAGCCTGCCATATTTACTGGATCCTTTGCAGATGAAAATGGTGGAGCGTACGCTAATTCAAGTTCAGTCAACTCTTCGGCAGTAAGATTTCCTTTAATTGCAGTTGCGATAACATCGATTCTTTTTTCTACGCCATCTTGTCCAACAGCCTGTGCACCGAAAATTTTACCCGTTTCACGGTCAAAAATTAGCTTTAAAGCAATTGGAAAAGCACCTGGATAGTATCCTGCATGTGAGGATGGATGAATATGAATAACTTCATAGTCAATCCCTAATCGTTTCAAAATCTTTTCATTATTTCCTGTTGTTGAAACGGTTAAATCGAATACTTTCGCAACAGAAGTACCCAATGTTCCTTTATACGTTTCTTTCTTGCCATATATATTGTTTGCAACAATTCTACCTTGGCGATTTGCTGGACCAGCGAGCGGAATCATTGCTGGCTTTCCATTAATATAATCTGTTACTTCGATCGCATCTCCAAGTGCATAAATATTTTCATCATTTGTTTGTAAAAATTCATTTACTTGAATGCCACCGCGTTCGCCAACATTAAGACCTGCGTCAATCGCTAACGTATTTTCTGGTCTTACGCCAATTGACAAGATAATCAAATCAGTTTTGATTTTTTGTCCACTTGATAATGTGATTGTCTTTCCGTTATCTTCAAAAGATTGCACACCATCTTCTAAAATTAACTTTGCACCTTTATTAATTAAGTGATTATGAACAATTGCAGCCATTTCATAATCTAACGGGGCCATTACTTGGTTCGCCATTTCAACGATTGTTACATTAACGCCACGATCAGCAAGATTTTCCGCCATTTCTAAACCGATGAATCCACCGCCAACAATAACGGCTTCGCTTGGCTTCTTTTCATCAACAAAGCTTTTAATTTTATCTGTATCTGGAATATTCCGTAATGTAAAAATATTAGTTGCTTCTTTAAGTCCTGGAATAGGCGGCACAATTGGCTTTGCTCCAGGAGATAGCAAGAGAACATCATAGCTTTCTTCATATACTTCATTTGTACTTAAGTTTTTAACTGTTACGGTTTTCTTATCACGGTTTATTGCCGTCACTTCACTTAAATTGCGAATATCTAAATTGAATTTCTTGCTCATTCCTTCAACTGTTTGCACTAAAAGTTTGTCACGACTTTTTATTGTTTCTCCAATATAATAAGGTAAGCCGCAATTCGCGAAGGAAATATGTTCGCCTCTTTCGAATAAAATAATGTTTGAGCTTTCATCTAATCTTCTGAGTCGTGCAGCTGCGGTTGCGCCCCCGGCGACGCCACCAACAATGAGTATTTTTTTCTCCATTCTAGATCATCCTTTCGTTTTCGTACATATACCCCTACCCCTATTTTAAGTGTTTTTTTATAAAATGCAAGTTATTAAAATGGGACAGTATCTTATTTGACTTTATACCTCTCAGGGTATATCATTCGTTATATAATAATTGTTTCAGTTATTATTTCGCATATAAGTCAATTACAACGATTATTTTAACTATAAGGAGTCGTTTTTCGTGTTTTATATCGTCATTTTCATATTAAGCATCTGCTTCTTTCTATTATATAAAAGATATTGTCCTGTTTCAGGTGTAAAAAGAATGGAATGGTCACAATTAAATAAAGAGAGGCGAAAGATTATTGATTTAAGAGATTATAATGTTTCGTGCGATAGTCCGATAAAGGGAGCGGTGAATATTCCAATTGCCTATCTTAATAGAAGTATCCGAGAAATCCCAAAAGAAGAGCTTCATGTCATTGCATCAGACCAGCTAGAGAAAAATATCGGCATCCGCTATTTGCGACAGAAGGGCTATCAAGTTGTCGGATATACAATTGTCGAAGGAAATTCATTAGAAACATGTTAAAATGGTAATTAGTTTCCGAGTATCGATAAAGCAATTGCTTGAAAAAATGATTCAATATTAAGGAGGAAACATAATGGATTACAATGATCAAATTAAGAATAGAGTAAAGCGCATTGAAGGTCAGCTACGCGGAATTTTACGAATGATGGAAGAAGATCAGGACTGTAAGGATGTTATTACTCAGCTTTCCGCTGCAAGAACAGCTATTGATCGAACAATTGGGGTTATCGTTAGTGCGAATTTAGTTTCATGTGTGAAACTAGCAGAGGAAAACGGCGAAAAAACTACAGAAGAATTAGTAAGAGAGGCAGTAAACTTATTAGTTAAAAGTCGTTAATAAAAAAGCTGAGGCAGCTTGTCATTATGAAACATAGACAAAATTACGTATTTCAAATTCCACTTTTGACTTAGGCGATATATTGCTGCCGAAGCTTTCGCCACTCTACGGGAGAAAATAAAAAAGAGTTGACATCGATTTTGAAATTGATTAACATTATACCCATAGGGGTAACGATGAAAAAGAAGAGGGGGTTATATAAGTGCAGTATATAAATTATCTCATCTTAGTGCTACTAATACTTTTTATTATAAAACGGTTTGTACCAACAAAGGGGATTAAACATATATCTACAGCCGAGCTGAAGAATGAATTGCAAGATAAAACGAAAAAATTTATAGATGTACGCACACCTGGGGAATTTAAAAATAATCATATAAGAGGGTTTAAAAACATTCCTCTCAATCAGCTTTCTCAAAAAGCAAATCAATTTGAAAGAGACAAGGAAATCGTCGTTATTTGCCAAAGCGGGATGCGAAGTCAACAAGGCTGTAAAGTATTGAAGAAATTAGGATTTTCAAACATTACAAATGTAAAAGGCGGGGTAAGTGCCTGGAGATAAGGAGACGTGGGGAAATGAATCAATTATATGCGAATGATGTAAATGATTTATTAACAGCAGGAAAGTCTTTAAACATTATTGATGTTCGTGAAGTAGATGAAGTCAGAGAAGGAAAAATCCCTGGGGCAATCAATATCCCATTAGGATTATTAGAAGCGAGAATGCATGAATTAGACAAATCAAAGGAATACATTATTGTTTGCCGTTCAGGTGCAAGAAGTGGTCATGCTTGTTACTTTCTAGATAGCTATGGCTACAACGTCACGAATATGGCTGGTGGAATGCTTGTGTGGGATGGAGAAGTAGAGTGATTTTTTTTAATAACATTTATACCCTATTGGGTAATCTGCAGGAGGCTAAATGGTGGAACAACTAAGAACAGATTTAGTAGTAGACGCAAAAGGGCTTTCTTGTCCAATGCCCATTGTGAAGACGAAGAAGGCGATTATGACTTTAGAGGCCGGTCAAGTATTGGAAGTTCAGGCCACAGATAAAGGCTCAAAGGCAGATATTCAGGCATGGGCAAAAAACTCTGGTCATCAATATATAGGTACACTTGAGGATGGAAATACTTTAAAACACTATTTAAGAAAGTCATCTGGTGAAGAGCTAATTGAAAGGAAACATCCATATGTTGTATCGAATGAGGAACTTGAACAAAAGCTAACTGTTCAAGAAAACATTGTCGTTCTAGATGTAAGAGAAGCAGCGGAATATATTTTTAATCATATTCCGAACTCAATTTCTATCCCATTAGGTGAATTGGATGAGCGTTTGCATGAAATAGACAAGGAAGCTGAAATATTTATCGTTTGCCGCACGGGGAATCGCAGTGATTTAGCAGCACAAAAGCTCAAAGAAAAAGGATTTGGGAAAGTTGTAAATGTTATTCCTGGCATGAGTGAATGGTCTGGAGCTACAACAAATACATCAAAATGAGTTTTGATTATATAAAAGAGGTGTGTAGAAAATGAATTCAGTTACTGTTTATTCAACAACAAGATGTCCGTACTGTGTTATGTTGAAAAATTTTCTTGTGGAACAAAATATTCCTTTTCGAGATGTGAATGTGGAAGCACATCCAGAAACTGTACAAAAGCTTATTAGTAAAACAGGACAAATGGGCGTACCACAAGCCGAAGTGAATGGTCAATGGGTAGTTGGCTATGATCCAGAAAATATATTGAAAGCTCTACAAAACTAGAAAAGCGGAGGCGGCTCTGTTCATAGACCTTAAGCCGCATTAATAAAACAAAGAAAACGGGAGGAATTATTATGAATAAAAAAGTAGCGATTATTGCAAGTAATGGTGGACTATTTGATGCGTATAAGGTGTTTAATATTGCAACTGCAGCGGCAGCAACTGATCTAGAGGTAGCAGTCTTCTTTACATTTGAAGGCTTAAATTTAATTCATAAGGAGGCAAATAAACAATTGCCAATGCCGGAAGGAAAAGAACATTTTGCAGAAGGCTTTGCGAAGGCAAATGTACCTGCAATTCCTGAAATGGTTGAAATGGCACAGGAGATGGGTGTTAAATTTATTGGCTGCCAAATGACAATGGATGTTATGGGGTTAGAAAAAGAAGCACTTGTTGATGGCATTGAAGTAGGCGGAGCGGTAACATTTTTAGAATTTGCACAAGATGCAGATGTAACCTTAACATTCTAGGGTGAGCGCCTGTCAATTTGACAGGCACATATTACCATTAATAAATATAGGAACTATAACTAAATCGAAAGCTAATTTTTTTTATAAAAAATAATACCAATGGGGGTATGTAGAAAAATGACTGTAAATGTAATGACTGCGGGAGAAGTGACGAAAAAAGTCGTTCAGAAAGAAGATCTCTTTATTCTAGATGTTCGCAATGAAGAGGATTTTGCTGATTGGAAAATCGAAGGGGAAAACTTCGAAGATTTGAATATACCATACTTTGAATTACTTGATGGAGTAGATGAAATTCTCGGTAAGCTGCCAAAGAATAAAGATATATTAGTTGTATGTGCGAAAGAAGGTTCTTCGCTCTATATAGCAGAAATGCTTTCAGAGGTAGGCTTAAACGTTTCGTATTTAGAAGGCGGAATGAAAACGTGGAGTGAGCATTTAGAGCCTGTCAAGGTAGGGGATTTAAAAGCTGGCGGAGAAATTTATCAGTTTGTTCGGATTGGAAAAGGCTGTTTATCTTATATGGTCGTATCAAATGGTGAAGCAGCAATTATTGATGCAACAAGAATGACAGATGTTTTTTTGAACTTTGCTGAAAATAAAGGTGCGAAAATCACACATGTATTCGATACGCATCTTCATGCAGACCACATCTCTGGTGGACGTAAAATTGCTGAAAAAACAAATGCAACTTATTGGCTACCACCGAAGGATGCAACGGAAGTGACATTTAAGTATGAGCCGCTAGAAGGCGGTAATAACGTCACAATTGGCAACACAGCCATTCATATTCACGCTTTATATACACCTGGTCATACGATCGGTTCCACTTCATTTGTAGTCGATGAAAAATATTTACTTTCAGGTGATATTTTATTTATCGATTCAATTGGAAGACCGGACCTTGCAGGGCTTGCGGATGATTGGGTTAGTGATTTAAGAGAATCTCTATATAAACGCTACAAAGATTTATCTGAGGAGCTAATCGTCCTTCCTGCCCACTTCATGATTATGGAGGAATTAAATGAGGACGGAAGTGTAGGTAAGCAATTAGGTGAACTTTTTGCAGAAAACCATGGTTTAAACATTGAGGATGAAAATGAATTTAGAAAACTAGTAACGGAGAACTTACCTCCTCAGCCAAATGCCTATCAAGAAATTCGCAAAACAAATATGGGGAAAATTACACCTAATGAAGAAGAACAACGAGAAATGGAAATCGGCCCAAATCGCTGTGCTGTACGTTAATTAAAAAGGAAAAACAATTCGGAGGTTTTTAGAAAAATGGAATCAGTAAAGCTTGTAGATGCAAAAGGCTTATCATGCCCGATGCCAATTGTGAGAACAAAAAAAGCAATGAACGAGTTAGCAGTAGGTCAAGTTATAGAAATTCATACAACAGATAAAGGCTCTATTAAAGACTTAACCGCATGGGCAAGATCGGGTGGGCATGAATTATTAAAGCACGAAGAAGAAAATGGAATATTGAAGTTTTGGATTCAAAAAGGAAAATAATGATTGAAAAGGGAGCCATAAGGTTCCCTTTTCTAAAGAGGAAGTTCCAATCGTTAAGGAACAATATTCTTGTCCATCTTTTTAGACGAATATAAGGGGAAGTGTAAATAATGGACATTACATTTATTATTACCATCTTTTTAATTGGTTTTATTGGTTCGTATATATCTGGGATGCTCGGAATTGGCGGTTCGATTATTAAATATCCGATGCTATTATACATCCCGCCGTTGCTTGGAATGGCTGCTTTTACGGCTCACGAAGTATCAGGAATTAGCGCTGTCCAAGTATTTTTTGCTACAATTGGTGGTGTATGGGCATATCGGAAAGATGGTTATTTAAATAAGACGTTAATCGCATATATGGGTATTAGTATTTTATTTGGTAGCTTAATTGGTGGTTTTGGTTCAAAGTTAATGCCAGAGAGCGGTATTAACATAATCTATGGAATATTAGCATTGATTGCTGCAGTGATGATGTTTATTCCGAAGAAGGGGATCGATGATATTCCATTCGATCAAGTGAAATTCAATAAATGGCTTGCCGCTGTATTGGCGCTAATCGTCGGAATCGGTTCAGGTATCGTAGGGGCAGCAGGTGCATTTTTACTCGTGCCAATTATGCTTGTTGTATTGAAAATTCCTACACGAATGACGATTGCTTCATCATTAGCGATTACGTTTATCTCTTCGATTGGTGCAACAGTTGGAAAGCTAACGACAGGTCAAGTTGATTACGGTCCAGCAGCGATAATGGTTGTAGCTAGTTTAATCGCTTCTCCATTAGGTGCAATGGCTGGAAAAAAAGTAAACACAAAAATTTTACAAGTGATTCTTGCGCTGCTAATTGCAGCTACTGCGGTAAAAATTTGGATGGATATTCTATAAAAGGTTAATAAAACACTGGCGATTCTAAATATGTAAGGTGGTGTTCTGATGGAAAAGAAGCGGATGGATGATTGCAGCACAGGAACTTGAGGCATTCAGCGTAAAACGACTAAAGGTGAGAAGAGGAAATTTTCACTTCCTCCAATATGACCTGCGGTTTACGTCTGGCTCCTGGTAGGAGTCATTTATATAGTTGTACAATTTTTTAAATAAGATCAATATTAAGCGGGGATAAGGGACCTGCCTCTCCGTCCTATAATAATGTAAAGAAATGGAGTGTTCGTTTTGGCTGGACATCGCTTTAATCATGAAAAGGCAGAAAAATTACTTGCTCCAAATAGAAGAGAATTAATTGATTTAGAAAAAGCTATGTTGCTTTTGAATATTCAAGATACAGACACAGTGGCAGATTTCGGTGCGGGGAATGGATTTTTCACTTTACCTTTCGCGAAAGCAACAAACGAAACGGTTTATGCAGTAGACATTGAGCCGAAAATGCTAGATTTGCTGAAAGAGAGGGCTGTTCAAGAGGGAATTAGTAATATTCAATAC
>JAEWDX010000280.1 GCA_023389895.1 Bacillota bacterium | reverse complement strand
AGGATAGAGACATCGCTGAATGGGAACCTGAAAAAGAACAAGTTTTGGATTGTATGCAAGAATTAGTTGACGAGTTTGGAATTGATGTATCAGAAGAATACTCTAAACAGGAGATTGAAAAATTAGTATGGCAAGAATTGCGTATACAACGATTTATTGATAATCAGTTGGGAGACAATAGTGTATCCAAGGAAGAAATTGAACACGAATACCAAAAATCATCTGAAAATGGGGATATGCAAAAGGAATACATTCGTGTTATCCTTGAATATGAAAAGCGAGAAAAGAAATATAAAGCCTTTGTTCTCGAATTGAAAAAAGCAGCGTCAATTGAAACTTATTTATAATTTCGCTTTTCTAAAAGGTCGTAGGACATATCTTAATAAACAAAATTGAAAGGACTGAATTTACAATAATGATTCACTAATCCATAACCTATTTAAATGAATATTTTCAAACTTTTAGGGTATAGGATTAGTCTAATCATTTTTATAAGTCAGTTTGACACCTAATGTGCCGAATCGTATTGGTATATTTGGGGCTTTTAAATATGAAATTTGATTAATCCTTCCAAATTATTTGGAAGGATTTTCATTTTCTTCTATAATAGAATATATTTCCTACACCTTTAACTACATTCTAATGAAAAGGAGAGAAAACATGTCTTTAGAATTGGATGTTACACATGAATTGCTCCGTATAAGTCGTTATACTCCATCAAACTTGTACGGAGTAAAGTAGACGAGATGGATATACCGACTTTGTATTAAAAGAAAGCATGATATACAAAGGAGGAATTAATATGTCAATGATACAAGTTCAAGACTTAACTTTTTCTTATCCGAGTAGTTTTGATAATATTTTTGAAGATTTAAACTTTCAGATTGATACAGATTGGAAGCTAGGTTTCATAGGCAGAAATGGACGAGGGAAAACAACTTTTTTTAATTTATTATTAGGAAAATTCGAATACAGCGGAAAAATTATATCTTCGGTCGATTTTAATTATTTCCCTTTTCCAGTAAAAGATAAAAGTAAATATACTCATGAAATTCTAGAAGAAATATGCCCTCAAGCCGAAGATTGGGAGTTCCTTCGAGAAATAGCTTATTTAAATGTCGATGCCGAAGCAATGTATCGCCCATTTGAAACCTTATCGAACGGTGAACAAACAAAAGTACTTCTTGCCGCTCTATTTTTAAACGAAGGGCAATTTTTATTAATTGATGAACCAACTAACCATTTAGACACTGAAGCACGTAAGATGGTCTCTAAGTATTTGAGGAAGAAAAAAGGATTTATTTTAATTTCTCATGACCGTAACTTTTTAGATGGTTGCATTGATCATATTTTGTCTATAAATAGAGCAGATATAGAAGTTCAAAGTGGAAATTATTCTTCTTGGAAATTGAATTTTGACCGCCAACAGGAACATGAAGAAGCAACAAATCAGCGTCTACAAAAAGACATAGGGAGATTAAAACAGTCTTCAAAGCGTTCAGTAGGTTGGTCTAATCAAGTGGAAGCTTCCAAAAATGGGACAACGAATTCGGGTTCGAAGTTGGACAAGGGTTTTGTAGGACATAAAGCGGCAAAGATGATGAAGAGAGCAAAGAACCTTGAATCAAGGCAACAAAAAGCTATTGAGGAAAAGTCAAAACTGCTAAAAAATGTGGAAAAAACCGAGTCATTAAAATTAGAAGCATTGGAATTTCAGTCAAATGAATTGATTGTTTTGGCTGATGTGTCTGTTAAGTACGATGAGCAAGTAGTGAATAAGCCAATTAGCTTTAACGTTGAACATGGTGATCGAATTGTACTTGATGGAAAGAATGGAAGCGGAAAAAGTAGTATTCTAAAACTAATTCTAGGAAATCCCATACAGCATACAGGCACAATGAATTTAGGTTCAGGCCTCATTATTTCCTATGTCCAACAAGATACTTCTCATTTGAAGGGACTGTTATCTGACTTTATTGAAGAGCATGAGATTGATGAAACATTATTTAAATCCATCCTACGTAAGATGGATTTTGACCGAATTCAATTTGAGAAAGATATATCCCATTATTCTGGTGGACAAAAGAAAAAGCTGCTTATAGCCAAAAGTTTATGTGAAAAAGCTCATTTATATATTTGGGATGAACCGTTAAATTTTATTGATATTTATTCGCGCATGCAGATTGAAGAGATTATTCAAAGATTTAATCCCACAATGGTTATTGTTGAGCATGATCAGGCATTTCAACAAACAGTTGCAACAAAAACTATAGCTATGTAGTTAAATAGGACTAAACATAAATCTGTTAGAAAAGAATCCATTTTGATTATCTTTTTTCAAAATGGATTCTTTTATTTATTATAAAGCAACATCTGGAGGTATTATTGATTGAATTTTTTTATTATATCTTGTAAATCTTCTGCCATTGAGGAAAGGGAAGCTGCGGAAGCTGCAATTTGCTGCATGGAAGCTAGCTGTTCTTCTGTAGCTGCAGAGACATCTTGGGTTTCGCCTGTTGTTTTTACAGTAATTTCCTCAATTCCATTTACATTGTCAACAACTTGTTTAACTTCCTCTGTAATATTATTAATTGATTGTGACACTTTCTGGAATTCTGTCGTAGTATGCTCTATAAAATGAATTATTTGCATAAGCGCTTCTCCAGCATCCTTCACAAAATCGAGTCCCTTTCCAACTTCTGATGTTCCTTTATCCATAGAGTTGACTGCTAGATTCGTATCCAATTGAATAATTGAAATTAATTGTCTAATATCTTCTGTTGCTTTTCCTGATTGTTCAGCTAATTTCCTAACCTCGTCCGCAACTACGGCAAATCCTTTTCCATTCTCACCCGCTCTTGCTGCTTCAATCGCAGCATTCAATGCCAATAGATTTGTTTGCTCTGCAATATCCGAGATAACATCAATAATTTGATTAATGTTTATCGATCTCTCTTCAAGGGTTTTAATTACTTTTCCAAGATCGCTAATTGTATCATGAATATTCTTCATTTGAGTTGTTGATAGTTGAAGAGCGTCATTACCACTTTCCACGATACTTGCAGCGTTTAATGAAGTATCACGAACTGACTGCGATTGCTTATGTATTTCTTCCATTTGTTCCGCCATACCTCTAATGGTGCTATTGCTATCCTTCACCATAATTGACTGCTTTTCTGTACCAGCAGCTACACTTTGGATTGCATCAACAATCTGTTCAGTAGCTGTATTACTTTGTTCAGAACTAGCCAT
>JAEWDX010000088.1 GCA_023389895.1 Bacillota bacterium | reverse complement strand
GAGCATATGTACCTGCTTGTGAGAATATTTGTGCGCCTGCTGAGTGTCTTTCTTCCATCGCTGTAATCTCTTCATTCAATATATCACGTATGTAATCTGCACTCTGTCCATCAACAGCAAGGGAAAGCCCATTTTTTAAAAATGGATCATCGATTTCATTCGTCTTTGCTTCAAGAGCAAGAAGCCCCTCTTTTCTTGCCAGCTGAGCCCAATCTGAAATCGTTTTAATTAAATCGACTGGATCCATTTGCTGCTTTTCTTTAAAAACGATTCCAAATAATTTAGGGACACGTTTAATTTCACTTGACGGAAATGCTATAGTCACACTGGCTATTGTCCCAAGAATGATAATTAAGATTGCCGCAGGATTCACTAATGCAATTAAGCTAACTCCTTTTAAAAACATTCCTACAAATACTGCAATGATTCCTAAAATTAAGCCAATTATCGATGTTTTATCCATTTGCCCTCACCTATCTTAAATAAACTTCAACATTTTATTCTACAAAAAAGTTTCTCTATTCTTATTTCGACAAATTCCTCTTAAACTTTAGGTAAAATCGCTTAATTTATTATCAAAGATTATGAATAAAATAAAGAAGACAGGGAGAAAGTCCCTGTCACTTCTTTTTCTTCGTCTTTACTAAAGATTTTTTTCACACTATTTGAATCCTTGTTCCCACCAAGGAATCCGTTTAGTTCTTATATCTTAGTGAACGACATCAAAAGGTTTTATTAATTCTTAAAAAAAGAAGCAACCTCGTCTTCTAAAACAGCAGCAATCTGTTCTTCGTCTTCTACAACAACAATCTGTTCTTCGTCTACAATCTGTTCTTCGTCTACAATCCGTTCTTCGTCTACAATCTGTTCTTCTACGATCAGTTCTTCTGCAATCAGTTCTACGATCAGTTCTACGATTTGACCTTACATTTACTCTGTTTGCAAGAATATTTATTTCTTCAACATTAAATACTTGCTGTCTTCTTTCCATTTGATCGGACATTTCTGCCCCTCCTTTCTTTTAACTATGATAGAATATGCTTCTTTTTAAGCTTGGAATGTATAATTGCCCAAAAAACACTGCCTATTTTTTCTAATTGTGCTCATTAGAAAAGAGCAAGCGGCTAGAGTTATAAACCAAACTTGACGTTCGCTAAGTCCTTCCAGCAAATGCATTAGCCTAGATAACACCAAGTTTTTTCAGCTCACTCCTCAAGTAGTTATTTCTTTCTGCAATATATTTACAAATAAATTCCGGCTCTCTATCAAATTGCTTGATATAATCTTTTTTATAAGGATCTTTTAAAACAAAAGGACGGAGAAGCGAATGCAATTCCTGAACTTTAGGTTCCAGATAATCAACTGTAAATTGAGATTTTAGGATTTGCAAAAGTTCTTCATAATAAAATTTTCTAAATAAAGGAACATCGAGCATCCGTGCTGATAACGTATTAAATCCATTTATTCGAATATAGTCATATTCCATTATCTCCCCATGAACATCTCTTCCCCATGTGCCATCATAATCCCACGGTAGGATCTCAAATAATCCCCCATCTCCAATCCTACAAAGGGCGTAGTTTTGAACAAATCCATCAAAATTTTGAGTGCATACTACGCCCGCAAGCCAAAGTAAATATTTTTCAACATCAATGTACTTTCCAATCTGCTGTTCAAATTCTGCTCTTAACAGTGTATTCGCTTTAAAAATAAATTCTTGTAAGAACAAATATTCTTCGTCTAATCCATACTTGATTTCATACCCCATTTCTAAAGATGTTTTAGGAGCATTATCATATTCACTAATTAATGAAAAATTAGCATCGCCATCAATGGCATAGAAAATTGATTTTACTGGAAGATTTCTTTTTTTGAAAAAGTGCTCATCAACCGATTCTAATTGCAAATAAATTCCTTCTTCTTTTCCATTTAAAACGAGAAAAATATGCTCGGCAGAGGGGGCCATTACGCCAATATCCGCAAAGAAATCGAAGGAAAGCTTATTTCTTATGAATGAATGATCTTTATATTCTGCATTTAAATGTAACTCTCTTGCCCCATTCCAAGTCTTCGGTTTATAAAATTGAAGATGATAAGATTTTTTCTTCATCTCTCGAACATAATATCCTCTATAGATAATGTCGATATCATACTTTTTATTATCGATATCCATTTTCCCAATAACAGATTGGTTAGACCAAATATTTTTTTTCAAGTTGACGATATCTTTTGGATGAATAAATAATTTATAGGTTGGTATCTCTTTTTTCAAAATCATCACCCTTTTTAAAAAGCCGTTATTTAATCGTATGATAAATACCCGTTGGGTGACATTCTAAATTAATTAGTTTTCCGAGAATATGCGATCGTCTAAGTCAAAACCTCACTGTGATTCGTATGCTATTTTGAAGAATACGAAGAAGAGGAGGATCATTCTTTGAAAAATTATAGTAAGTCCGAAATTCAGGAAGCCGTTGAAGAGGTGATCGCTGCCGGAATGGAGGCATTTCTATATCAAGAGCCAGTTTCCTCCAAACGTTCGGAGCGATTAAGTAAGGAAAGAAGAACAAATTTATAATTGCAATGGATTATTAGAAAAGGGGGGTTTTACGGCTATTGCTTGTTTTAAGGGCTTATTAGCTGGCCCTTATACATAGGTTTTTTTATGAAAGGGCAAGCTATTACAAGCTATTAGAAAAAGTGAGAAGGGAGTGAGCTAGATGTCTCGCGGAGTTCATTTTAATCACAAGAAAAAACAGCATCCAGGTAATTTTCAGGAAGACTTAGGATTAAAAGAAAAAACAACAGAAGCTCAAGAAGACGAAGAATTTCTCGTCGTTCAAGAAGCATTTAAGAATCGCATTGAAGGACATGATGGAACAGAATTTCGTGATAAATAAAAACTCGCAAAATAAATTAGGCAGGGTCTAAGAAAAGTTTAGACCCTGCCTGTCTACTATAATAAAGAAATTATCTCAACATTCTTTAGCCAGACTGAACAAGCAGCAATATCCTTTGAAAAAATTCGATCCTTTGTAATCGATGGAACTATTTTTCTCGCTTCTAAGTAAAATTTATTTGTTTTCTCTGCCATTTTGTCTATTCCTCGATATTCTACCGCCTGAAGCGCGCAGATCAATTCAATCGAAAGAACATGACTTACATTTTGAATAATTTGATAAGCGTGCCTTGCAGCAATTGTCCCCATACTAACATGATCCTCTTGATTTGCTGAGGAAGGAATGGAATCTACGCTTGCTGGATGGGCCAATGTTTTGTTCTCAGAAACTAAAGCAGCCGCACTATATTGCATAATCATCGCACCCGATTGCAAACCGGGCTCAGGGCTTAAAAATGGCGGTAAATCATTCAACTGCGGATTGACTAAGCGCTCGATTCTCCGCTCGGAAATATTCGCTAGCTCTGCAACTGCAATTTTCATAAAGTCCATTGCTAAAGCAATTGGCTGCCCATGAAAATTCCCACCCGAAATGACGCTTTCCCCGTCATCGAAAATAAGCGGATTATCGGTTGCCGCATTCATTTCAATCTCAAGCTTTTCCTTCACATAATCAAGCGCTTGAAAAGTCGCACCATGAACTTGGGGAATGCAACGGATGGAATAGGCATCCTGAACACGAATTTCCCCTTGTCTCGTAATTAATTTACTTCCTGCTACATACTCTCTTATTCTTCTTGCCGTATCAACCTGCTGCTTATAACCTCTTGCTAGATGAATTTTCTCATCAAAGGCATCAATAATTCCATTCAAGCCTTCCATCGTGAGTGCAGCAATTAGTTCGCTCTGATAAGCCAGCTTTTCAGCTTCTAAATAAGCAACGATGCCCATTGCTGTCATCGCCTGTGTCCCATTTATTAATGCTAGTCCTTCCTTCGCCTCTAATATAAGTGGTGGAAGACCGACTTGAGTGAGAACATCAAGAGCAGGTCTTCTTTCTCCTTGATAAAAAACCTCTCCCTCTCCAACGAGAACTAAGGCGAGATGGGATAATGGCGCTAAATCACCACTCGCTCCGAGCGAGCCCTGCTGCGGAATAACGGGATGAATTTGTTTATTTACGAGTTCAAGCAGACGCTCAATTAGCTCAGGACGAGCTCCAGAGAATCCTTTTAATAAGGCATTCGCTCGTAAAAGGACCATCGCTCGTGAAACACTTTCCGGAAATGGCTCTCCTACCCCACATGCATGTGAGCGAATTAAATTTAATTGTAAATCCTTTACATCCTTCTGATTAATCAGTACATCACTAAATTTGCCAAAGCCAGTATTAATGCCATATATAACTCTTTCTTCGTTAACAATTTTTGTTACAGCCTCATGACTCTTCTTTACAAGCTCCATACTTTCTTCGGAAGCAGATACTTCCTCCATCTTAAAAAGCACCTTTTTGACTTCATTTAAAGTTAATGTTTGTCCCGTTAATTCAACCATTTTCTTCCTCCTTAATACATTAGTGAGATAAAGAAAAGGCTGAGTATCAAACAAACGTTTGAAACCCAGCCTTATTGTTTATTTCAATTTTAAATTGAAAATTAGTGCGCAGCATCTTCATCATTCCTAATGGAAAATTTTCTGAATATAACTAATTCTATGCTTACACATTATTTTTTGTCAATGTTATTCTTACATTTTTTAACAAGTTAGATCGTTAATGGACTAAAGGAACACTATCGCAGGAAAATTTTTCAGTTTGCAAAAGATAAATCTGGTCCTAATCAAATTTAAACCCCTTCAATGCATCCGCCAATGCAGAATTAACGGGCTCCTCTTGCTTTTGCTGCTTTAGATACTTTTGCACCGTACGTTTATCCACTTTACCCTTCGATTCTTTTTTACGACGGGCTTCGAAAGCAGAAAGCTTTTCACGGTAGCCGCATTTACATGTGAAAATTTGGCCATCCCCTTCACCGCGGAGCTCAAGTTTTTTATGACATTGTGGACAGCGTGCATTCGTAAGACGGGATACGTTCTTTCGATGTCCACATTCACGATCTTGGCATACGAGCATTTTACCCTTTTTGCCGTTTACTTCAAGCATTGGTTTTCCACAGTCCGGGCATGATTTTGTTGAAATATTATCGTGCTTATACTTCTTATCACTTGCTTTAATTTCTGCAACGATTTCCTTTGTATAGTTTTTCATTTCACGAATGAAGACATCTTTTTTCAACTGACCTTTCGCAATTTGCTCTAATCTCATTTCCCAGTCGGCTGTAAGAGCAGGAGATTTTAAATCCTCAGGTACTAAATTAAGTAGTTGACTCCCTTTAGAAGTGAGGTAAATCTCCTTGCCTCCACGTTTTTCAATTAGGAAGCTGTTGAACAATTTATCAATAATATCCGCGCGTGTTGCAACAGTACCAAGTCCTCCCGTCGACTTTAGCGTATTAGCCAGCCTCTTATCACTCGTTTTCATATACTTTGTCGGATTTTCCATCGCAGATAATAACGTCGCTTCATTAAAGTGAGCCGGTGGCTTCGTTTGACCTGATGTTTGCTTAACGAGCTTGACGTTTAATTTATCGCCCTTTTCAATCTGTGGAAAAATTTGCTCCTTTAAATCATCTGTCTGTTCGTCTTCTTCAAAATGATTTCCATATACCTCTTTCCACCCTGCATGAATAATCGTTTTACCGCGTGCAACAAAGGTTTCGTCCCCCATTTTTGCTCGCAATGTTAATTGTTCATACTCAAACGCAGGGAATAAAACAGCTAGAAAACGCTTGACGACTAAATCATAAATCTTGCGTTCTTTATCTGTGAAAGCAGAGAAATTCACATAGCCTTCTGTCGGAATAATCGCATGGTGATCGGAAACTTTACTATCATCAACAAAAGATTTTGCGGCTTTAATTGGTTTTGCTAACAGTTTATGCGCTAACGGACGATATTCGCCAACTCCACACGCCTTTAAGCGTTCTGGTAATGTACTGACAATATCTGAAGATAAATAACGGGAATCGGTTCGCGGATAGGTCAATACTTTATGCTGCTCGTACAGCTTTTGCATAATATTTAATGTTTCCTTAGCTGAATAGCCGAAAATTTTATTCGCGTCCCGTTGCAATTCAGTTAAATCATAAAGGCTTGGGGCAAATGATTTTTTTGGCCTCCGTTCGATGCCGGTTACGATCGTATCTTTACGACCAAGCGTGACGACTATCTTATCGACAACTTCTTTATTAAAGCTCCGGCTATTCCCCTGTGCATCCTGCCATGTTAACTTTAAATTTGCATCGGTTGCTGCCTCGATACCATAATATGTTTGTGATTTGAAATTCTTGATTTCTTCTTCTCGTGCCGCAATCATCGCAACCGTTGGCGTTTGGACACGACCACAACTTAACTGTGCATTAAACCGCGTAGTTAATGCTCGGGTAGCATTGAGACCGATATACCAGTCAGCTTCTGAACGTGCCACAGCTGAAGCATATAAATTTTCATAGGCATCGCCACGTTTTAAATTTGCAAAGCCAGTTATAATTGCCTTATCCGTAACAGATGAAATCCATAGACGTTTAATCGGCTTATTCACTTTTACTTTCTCAATGATCCAGCGGGCAACTAATTCTCCTTCTCTTCCAGCATCTGTAGCGATGATAATCTCAGCGATATCATTTCTAACCAGTTGGCTTTTAACAGCATTAAATTGTTTACCAGTCTGTTTAATGACAGTCAACTTCATTCGTTCAGGCAGCATCGGTAAATCTTCTAAATTCCATGTTTTATATTTCACATCATAGCTTTCCGGATCAGCTAATGTAACTAAGTGTCCCAATGCCCAAGTTACGATATATTTATCTCCTTCAAGATAGCCGTTTCCTTTTCTATGACACTTCAGCACACGGGCAATATCTCGTGCGACTGAAGGCTTTTCTGCGATCACTACACTTTTCTTCACTTTATAAAAACATCCCTTCAAAACTATTTTTAAGTAGATTCCTTCTACTCGGAATCTAGCTTTTATTTATTGATGCAGATCATTGTTCCATTCTTTTGACTATCTCTTTATTATATATGAATAATGAACAAAAAACGAACCTTCCCGTCATTAGCAAATCGATAAGTGCTCATCTTTTTGAAAAAGGCTCTATGACGGGAAAAGACGGATATATTGAAAAAAGTAAGCGATATGTTGAAATTTTACGAAAAAGTTTCCTTTTTCTAATAAAAAAGCTACAATATACAGGAAAACTCTGACAAAGGAGAAGATAGGATGACAGACTTCCAAAGAAATTTAGAAAAATATGCTGAGTTAGCTGTAAAAGTAGGGGTAAATATTCAAAAAAACCAAACACTCGTTATCAATACGACGCTCGACTCGGCAGAATTTGTTCGTTTAATCGTGAAAAAAGCATATGAGGCTGGGGCAAAAAATATTGTAGTGAACTGGAGTGATGACGCGGTCTCACGTATCAAATATGATCTTGCACCAGATGAAGCATTCCTTGAATATCCGAAATGGCGTGCACAGGAATCAGAGGATTTGGCTAAGGACGGGGCTGCATTTATGTCGATCGTTTCTGCAAGCCCAGATTTATTAAAAGGAGTAAAATCTGAAAGGATCGCAAATTTCCAAAAGGCTGCGGGAAAAGCGTTAGTAAATTATCGCAAAATGGCAATGTCTGATAAAGTGAGCTGGACTGTAATCGCAGCCCCTTCTCAAGCTTGGGCAGATAAGGTTTTTCCAAAAGTTGAAGCAAGTGAAAGAGTGGATAAGCTATGGGAGGCTATTTTCAAGGCTACTCGAGTCGATGTCGAAAATCCAATCGAGGACTGGAAAAGACATGATCAAATCTTGCATGAAAAAGTGGATTATTTAAACAATAAGCGCTATAAAAAATTACATTATCGCGCTCCTGGTACTGACCTTACGATTGAACTCCCTGAAAAGCATCTATGGTGCGGCGCTGGAAGCATTAATGAAAAAGGCGATGAGTTTATGGCAAATATGCCAACAGAAGAAGTTTTTTCAGCTCCATTAAAGACTGGCGTGAATGGAACGGTTTCAAGTACAAAGCCGCTTAGCTATGGCGGTAATGTTATCGACAACTTCACGATTACATTTGAAAATGGACGAATCATTGATGTGAAAGCTGAAGAAGGCGAAGCGATTTTGAAGCAGCTTATTGAAACAGATGAGGGCTCACATTATCTTGGAGAAGTCGCACTTGTTCCTTACAATTCACCGATTTCCCAATCGAACCTGCTTTTCTATAATACTTTATTTGATGAAAATGCTTCTAATCATTTGGCGATTGGCAGTGCTTATGCGTTCTGCCTTGAAGGTGGCAAGCAAATGTCCAGTGAAGAATTAAAAGAGCATGGCTTAAACGATAGCTTAACACATGTTGATTTCATGATTGGCTCAAGCGAAATGGACATTGATGGTATTACACAAGATGGAAAAGTTGAGCCTGTCTTCCGTAACGGAGATTGGGCGTTTTAAACAATAACATATTAAAGAGCATCGGTCGGTTATCCCGTACCGATGCTTTTGTTATTAACGCAAAACCTGTGGATAGATATATAATCAACTACCATTAGGCTTTCTGAAAAAATTTCATCAATCACTTTTTTTGTAAATAGATATTCAAAACTTCACCATCTAAACTTGCATTAATTTCAATCCGGTACTTATTTGCCACATAAATAGCTGTTTGATCACTTGTGGATTCTTCATTGCGCTCATAATCAGGTTCGCCAAATAAATGAATGATTTCCTTCATGGTCGTCTTCATCCGCTCACCAGGAATTGAAACAGCCGTTACAGTCCCGGTTGTTTGATTATATAAATACGTAATTTCTGGATACATGACATAGGGTATCCCTTCGATAATGCCCTCCTCCATATAATTCGGTTCAGCCTTTTTAATATTCGTAATATTAATTCCAATTGGATAAGTTGAGCCTAACGGGATGCCTTGCTTTGCTTTTTTAATGTCATTTTTCGTTAATTCAAGGTTTGCGAATGGAAAATAATTCTCTTTTTTCTCACTCCAAATACTGTACCAATTATCTCCTGAACGACCATTATGATAAGCTTTTCCAAGAAGCGATTCGTCAAACTTTAATAAACTTAATTTCTCTTTATTTAGCTCCCAAGTTGTAAATACCCACTCATTATTCTCATTGAAAAGAGCTGTTTGCAAATATTTCTGATTGATTGTCTTTATTTCTGTTCCATACATTATTGGCAGTACATCCGCTGATTGAACAGCCTTGATTTCGCCATCCTTTACAGCGAGAAATAAAGGAATGGATTGGTAAGCCCCAGCGGATTGAAGAATGGCAATTACCGTTTTATTCCCTAAATTCAACGGAAATACTTGTTCTGACGAGTCTTGAAAGGTAAAGTCATCTATCCCTTGTAAAGCCGTTTGCTTATAAGCAACTGTTGCATCCTTTTCTGCTAAAAACAGTGAATAATGTCCTTTATATAGTTGATTCTTTCCCTCGTACTCGCTCTGCTCATCCTCGGCAAAAAGAAATAAAGTATAGTTACGTTCGCCATCGATTACTTCAAATTGAAAACGAGCATTTTCCTTAAGCAAAGCCGTATCCCTTTTCTCTTTCCCTTCTACTTTCACTACTTCTAAATTTTCTTTTTGTTTATTTGATTGTTTATCTTGAACTATATTCGTTAGAACTGCTGGTTCATTCGAACATGCGGTTAATATTCCATAAAGAAATAGAGCTGTTACTATATATAAATAAATTTTCATAGAAATCTCCTAAAATGAAATGCGAAAATGGCAATTTCTTTTAATCAGACAATGCTTGCTCATCGCCGCTGCCTTCCTTTTTAACTAAGAACTAATCTGGGAATCCTGTTCATTGTTATGTGAATGTAATAGAATTGAAATATTCTATGTTAAAAGTGTAACAAATAGCAACGAAATCTACAAATCCTAATTTCCCCCTAAAGAAAAACATTTCTTTATTACTAGTATTTATCCGTTAAAGCATAGTATAATGAATGTTAATTTTTCAATATCCATCATTTACAATTATTGATTTATAGAAATAGGAGGGATACATGGG
>JAEWDX010000032.1 GCA_023389895.1 Bacillota bacterium | reverse complement strand
GAGCATCTTTCCTCTTCTTCCATTCAGAAAGATGCTCCTTTTTCGTCTATTAGAGCACGATTCCTCTTCCTCCATTTAAAAAGATGCCCCTTTTGCATCTATTAGAGCACGATTCCTCTTCTTCCATTCAGAAAGGTGCCCCTTTAACATCTATTAGAGCACCATTCCTCTTCCTCCATTTAAAAAGATGCTCCTTTTCCGTCTATTGGAGCATCTTTCCTCTTCCTCCATTTAAAAAGATGCCCCTTTAACATCTATTAGAGCATCATTCCTCTTCTTCCATTTAAAAAGATGCTCCTTTTCTGTCTATTAGAGCACCATTCCTCTTCTTCCATTCAGAAAGATGCTCCTTTTCCGTCTATTGGAGCATCATTCCTCTTCTTCCATTCAGAAAAATGCCCCTTTTCCGTCTATTAGAGCATCTTTCCTCTTCTTCCATTCAGAAAGATGCTGCAAGAGAAAGCATTAGAGCAGGATTTTAGTTTCATCCTCGAAAAAGATGCTGCTAAAGTCAACATTGAAGCAAGAGCATAGCAGTATAGCTGCCCAAGAAAAGTAACTATTAAAAAGAAAAACCGAAGAATATTGCTGTATCAGCATTCTTCGGTATAGAGCAAACCTTTTTAGCGAATCTCATTACTTCAACCATAACGTTTCACCTAATTTTAAAACAGATAAGGCATCATTTGTTAATTTTAGCCGATCCCATTCTTTATACATCCGTTCAAGTGCCTCTAGCCCAGTATCATCAGCAAGTCGATATGCTCCATAATGCATGGGTATAAATGATTTTCCCTTTAATTCAAGGAACGCCTTTATTGCATCCTCTGGATTAATATGAGAACCACTCATAAACCACTCTGGCTCATACGCACCAATTGGCATTAAGATGATATCGAGATCAAACTTTTCCCCTATTTCTTTAAAACCACGGAAATATCCCGTATCACCTACAAAATAAATACTGCAACCTACCGTTTTATCGTCAAGTATCCAACCACCCCAATGAGAGGTGTTCGTATCTGTTAAGCTTCTTTTTGTCCAATGCTGTGCTGGCACAAACGTAATTTGCAACGAACCAATCGTAAATTCATCCCACCACTTTGCTTCAGTAACTCGAGTATAGCCCCGTTTTGTAAAAGCTGATTTTAAACCAATAGGAACATAAAAAGCCGGATTGCCTTTCAAGCTTTTAATCGTTCCGAAATCAAGATGATCGTAATGGCTATGTGAGATAAAGACAGCATCGATAGCAGGCAATTCATCGATTGGAATCCCAGGCTCTGTCATTCGTTTTTGGAATCCCATTCTTCTAGCCCAAACGGGATCTGTCAAGATGTTGACACCATTCAATTGGATAAGAAACGTTGAATGACCAACCCAAGTAATTGAAGATTCTGTCTGGTTTTTGGATAGTCTTTCACTTTCCTTTGCATCGTGTTGAGGAATTTGCGTCGCTAAGTCCTTCTTTTTTGTCCGCCTTTCGGATGACCAGCGAAGCATATCACGAATGCCTTTAGTCGTCTTAACATTATCGTAATTTTCGTATCTAACCTTAGTCATGAAAATGTTCGCCCTCCTTTATAAGTAATGTTATATCATATAAATGTAAAGAGAGAAATTTATTGGGCTGTTAATTAAACTCTATTATATAAACTTTAATTGAATCATTTCTGAGTTTGCTATTGTAAACACAAATTAGATTGTTTAGTATTCTATCGTGTTTGCTGATTAAACTAAATTGTTTAAAGCTACTTTAACCATAGGGTGTTAAGCAACTCATGATTTTTTGAACGAAGATCTTAGCGTATGTTCATAAAAAGGTAAATAAAAAAGTAGGCAAACTAATAAAGGATTTTCAAATTTAATAGTGAAATAGAAAGTGCTAGTGTCACGAATAGTTTTAATTAAGAAAAAAGAAGGAGAATAAAATTATGCCTAGAAAAAATGCATTGTTATTTGTGTTTGAAGGATTTTGCGAATTTGAAATAGCAATTGCCATTTCTATGTTAAGAAAAACCCATCATCTATTTACAGTTTCTTTAGAAAATATTCCTGCTAAATCAGAAGCAGGATTGACGATTTTGCCTGATCTAACCATAGAGAGAATAACTCCTGACGATTATGATGTTCTCATCATTCCAGGGGGTGATTTACTTCCTATTGCCGAGGCAGAGGAATTATTTGAATGGGTAAGAAAATTTGCTAATCAAGGTAAGGTAATTGCAGCTATATGTAGCGGTGTATATGTGTTAGCAAAAGCAGGTGTGCTAAAAGATGCCTCGTATACCGTCACTCTATCGAAGGAACAAAGAAATTTTTTAGGATGTTTTAACGAGGAGAAGTATGACTATAAACCTTTAGTGAGTTATAAAAATATCCTGACTGCACAAGGACATGCATATGTGGATTTTGGAATTCAATTAAATAAGATGGTTAGAGATGTAAGCAAAGAAGCAATAGATTTTTACAAAGGAAAAGGAAATATCCATATGGAGACGGATGGAAGATAAAAGGTTAAACGAAACTTCGATATGAAGCGTAGGGGGCTTATTCAGTCTCTTTTATTATTGCCCCCAGAAAGAATGCAACCCTGACTAAAATTTCTATAAAATGAGTAATTAGCACATTAATTTATTGCCTATCGTAAAATGGCCCCTCCATTTTGTTCGCAAATCTTCTAAGGTAATTTTTCCAAGCTGCAAATATGTATTTTACACTTAAACAATGCACGAATTAAGTAGATACTTACTTTGGTTTCCCTTATTCGAAACTTGGTAATCGCCAAATCTCTTTCAGGGTAATAGGACTCAAAAACCTTCGGAAAAAGAATTTCCCCAACTTTATCGCAGATTAATGGGCTGTAAGACCTCCATTGATTGAGTTTCACTTTATGCAAATTTGATTAGATTATGCAAAGTTTCATAAAGCATAGAGAGAAAGAATTTATTAAAACATCAAAAAACGCAATTTTAAAACGCGAAATTATTTTAATCGGATAGATTAATTTTGGTATAAAAATTGCAACTATTCGAAATAGTCAAATCATAAATATAGTCATTTATTCATAATGACTTTTTGAGGAGGTAGAAGGAGGCGAGAGTTTCTTTTGTCACGTAATTTTACAATATGTAGGGGTTGGGGTGAAGGAAAAAGATAAGGACTAAAAGGGGAGCTGGTTAAATTGGGGAATGCTACTTTAAAGCGTTCACTTGGTCTATGGGCAATTGTTGGTCTTGGACTAGGTTATATGACGCCTACCGTTGTATTTGATACGTTTGGGATTGTATCTGAAAAAACAAATGGTGTTGTCCCGCTTGCTTATTTAACAGCATTGGTTGTGATGTTATTTACGGCGATTAGTTATGGGAAGATGGTCCAAGTGTTTCCGACTGCAGGCTCGGCATATACGTATACAAAGGAAACAATGAACCCCCACCTTGGGTTTTTAGTCGGCTGGACTGCACTGCTAGATTATTTACTGCTGCCGATGGTTAATGCCTTAATTATTCGTATTTATATGGTTTCCTTATTTCCAGAAGTTCCGGCATGGATTTGGGTAGTCGTCTATGTCGCGGCTGTTACAGCTATTAATGTATGGAGTATGGGGAAAACCTCTAATTTGAATTCAATTCTCGTTGTTTTTGAAATCGTTTTAATAGGAGCCTTTATTGTCCTTGCTTTAGTAAAACTCTCTCAAGGGATGGGACAAGGAATGATTATGACGACTGAACCACTTTTTCATTCAAATATCCAACTTGGTGCGATTTTAACAGGAGCTACGGTTGTTTGTTTCTCATTCATTGGGTTTGATGCGGTGACGATGTATGCCGAGGAAGCAGTCGATCATAAAACACTTCCAAGAGCCATTATGTTAACCGTACTTATCGGTGGTGCGATCTTTTTTGTGGCTGGTTATTTTGCCCAAGCATTATTCCCAGATGTTTCAAATTTTAAAGTAACGGATGACACATTACCGGAAATTGGCCTGTATGTCGGTGGAACGATCTTTCAACTAATTTTTCTAGCTGGTGCTTTTGCGGCAACAGTTGCTTCTGGCCTTGCTTCCCATGCAAGTGTTTCTAGACTTCTTTATGTAATGGGGCGAAACGGTGTGCTGCCAAGAAAACAGTTTGGTTATGTCCATCCGAAATTCCGAACCCCTGCATTTAATGTTGTGTTAGTTGGTCTTGTTTCCTTACTCGCTATTGCTCCAAGTTTAGAATTAATTTCTTCAGTTATCAATTTTGGAGCGCTCATTGCTTTTACATTCGTTAATTTATCCGTTATTGCCTATTTCGTATTCCGGCAAAAAAGATATAAGACTGGCAAGGATATTTTCTCTTACTTAATCATGCCGATTTTAGGTGCAGGATTAACAGGTGTCTTATGGGCTAATTTACATGCTGATGCGCTCATTGGAGGAATTATTTGGGTGGCAATCGGATTTATTTATCTACTGTTCTTGACGAAATTTTTCAAGACGAAAATGTCTGAGTTTACTTTTGAAGAGGAGGAGCGAAATACCTCTTTATAATCTGAATAAATGAAGGACTGAAAAACCCCGAAAGGTCGACTTTTCATAAGTCTCAGCCTTTCGGGGTTTAGCCATTATTCATACTTTTTATCACGCATTAATGGTTTTTGTGGTAAACACTAAAAAGAACTGGTTTAAGTTACTATTGACAGAAGAATACTAACTTAAAATGCTTTTTGATTATTGAGTTGTTTATAGAAGGAGGGGAATAGTATGACAAATAAAAAGGAGATAGAAATTGGCTGGCATTTCGATAACAGTTATGCTCGACTGCCGAAATCATTTTTTAGTAGGCAGAGTCCAATGCCTGTAAGCTCACCGAAGCTAATAATATTCAATGAATCGTTGGCAACATCTCTCGGGTTGGATGCGGAAGCCTTGCAAAGTAAAGAAGGAGTGTCGGTGCTTGCTGGAAACGACTCTCCTCAAGAGACTCAGCCACTTGCTCAAGCCTATGCGGGTCATCAATTCGGGAATTTTACGATGTTAGGAGATGGTCGTGCGCTATTGCTTGGTGAGCATATTACTTCTAAAGGAGAACAAGTTGATATTCAGCTCAAAGGTTCAGGAAGGACACCGTATTCTCGTGGGGGAGATGGTCGAGCAGCACTTGGACCAATGTTGCGTGAATACATAATTAGTGAAGCGATGTATGCACTTGGTATTCCGACTACACGTAGTTTAGCAGTCGTAACAACTGGGGAAAAAGTATTCCGTGAAACGGCTTTAGAGGGTGCGATACTAACACGTGTAGCTGATAGTCATCTACGTGTTGGTACCTTTCAATACATTGCCAATTTCCGACCAATTGAGGAGCTGCGAATTCTGGCTGACTATACGATCGAACGTCATTATCCGCATATTGCGACAGATAAGGATAAGTATCTTTCATTGCTACGGGAAGTGATGAAGAGACAGGCTGCGCTCATTGCCAAGTGGCAACTTATCGGCTTTATTCACGGAGTAATGAACACGGACAATATGACGATTAGCGGTGAAACGATTGATTACGGTCCTTGTGCTTTTATGGATGAATACAATCAGGAAACAGTATTCAGCTCCATCGACTCTCAAGGTCGTTATGCCTATGGGAATCAACCGTATATTGGCGGGTGGAATCTCACGCGATTTGCTGAAACTTTATTGCCCCTGCTCCATGACAATCAGGAAGAGGCTGTTGAATTAGCACAAAATGAGATTTCAGCTTATTCTGCGTTATATCAGGCTCATTGGCTTGCCGGTATGAGAGCAAAATTGGGGATATTTAACGAAGAACAAGAAGATGAATCCCTTATTGAAGAGCTTCTTACCATGATGCAAAAGTATCGTGCCGATTATACGAATACCTTTCTGGCATTAACCTTTGATAAGCAGGAGAATTCGTCATTATTTAAAAGTGCAGAATTTGTCCGATGGTATGAAAGCTGGAAGGCAAGACTCGATAGGCAGCAACAATCGAAAGAGTCTTTGCAACACCTGATGCAAAATAGCAATCCTGCGGTTATTCCTCGGAATTATCGGGTCGAGGAGGCATTGGAAGCTGCTTTGAACGATAGAGATTACAGTGTGATGGAGAGACTGCTTGCTGTTCTTTCAAAACCATACGCGCATTCCCCTGAACAGGCAGATTACTGTTCACCACCTGAACCATCAACCCGCCCTTACCGTACATTTTGTGGTACTTGATCATTTTTTTGATGTAAAAAATTTTCGTAAGCTTGTTTATCGCTCATAGTCAGTATTCTTGAAAGATATTCGCCTAATTAATTGGAAAATAAGCTCTCCTATTTATTTTTGGCATAGCATGTAAAAGACCAATAAAAGTAGGTGTGAAAATATGACCTTTAATTCTCAACGTGTTATAGGAATGCCAGGAATGGGTATGGGCGGAATGCCGGGAATGGGCATGGGCGGAATGCCAGGAATGGG
>JAEWDX010000449.1 GCA_023389895.1 Bacillota bacterium | reverse complement strand
GCTTAAGACCTCGAGCTCCTAGCCGCTGAAGCTAGACAAATTGAAAAGCGTAAGCGGCTCGCCCCAGAGATAAATATCTGGGGTTTTTCTGTGCTGAGAATAAATCATCCGTTATTGTCTCCCTTGTGATTCAAGTGATTCCCCGTTAAAATAGTACAGTAGTTAGGAAAGGGGTAGGGTTGAAAATGAAAACAACTCCAGTCGAAGAATTATTTACAATCTTTAATGAAACAGCACTTGTCATGCAAGAGGAGCTGTCATGTACATATTTAGAGGCTTTAGCCGAAACGGGAGAAAATATTTTTCATAACAGTATTCTCCAAGATGAACTTAGCGAGTTATCTGTCAAAAGAATGAAGAAAAGCTATGAATCTTTGCATATAGAAAGATTTTCGAAAGAAGATATCCGTAAATCCTTTCAGCTTGCTATCCTTAAAGGGATGAAAGAAATGGTTCGACCAAATCACCAAATGACCCCAGATGCTGTTGGCATGCTTGTTGGCTATTTAGTGAATAAATTCATTCAGGAAAAAACAATGCGATTACTCGATCCTGCAGTAGGAACAGGAAATCTTTTGACAACAGTCATCAATCAGCAAGGGGATAAAGCGATAGAGGCAATTGGAATTGATATTGATGATATTTTAATTAGGCTGGGCTATGTAAATGCGAATTTACAGCAGCATCCGATTCAGTTTTTCAATCAGGACAGTCTTGAGCCGCTGTTTATTAATGAAGTAGATGTTGTGATTAGTGATTTGCCTGTCGGCTATTATCCGAATGATGTTCGGGCAGCAGATTATGAAATGAAAGCAGATAGTGGCCATACATATGCTCATCATCTTTTTATTGAGCAAAGTATGAAGCATATTAAAGCTGGGGGCTATTTGTTTTTTATTATTCCAAATGGATTATTTGAAAGTGAACAGGCGCCAAAGCTCCATGCATACATTGAGAAATACGCCTATATACAAGGGATATTGCAGCTTCCACTTTCTTTATTTAAAAATGAGCATGCCGCAAAAAGTATCTTCATTCTTCAAAAGAAGGGCAATGAAGTGAAGCAACCAAAGCAAGTACTTCTTGTAAACATGCCAAGCCTATCAAAAACATTAGAGGTAGAGAAAATTCTCCGAAAAATTGATGGATGGTACAAGGAGAATAAATGATGGAGCTATCTTTTTGGATAGCTCCTTTCTTACTTCTAGTCAAGTGTTATAGAGAAATATTTTATAAATGACTTGAATTATTAATAATCATTGTACTTTTACCCATACTAACATCAAAGACAACTGCATGTTTCATTATTTACTTCCCCATTTTTTGCCAATCGCAGAAGTCTTTACAGTGCCCTATCGAATGTCTAGCACAAGGAACTAGAGTTCTTCTGAATAAATGTCAAGAATTCTATGGAAACGCCTCTTGAACAGTTCTTAATACAATGTTTTAATTGAGAAGAAAGAGCCTTATTTTCGGAAACCCCACTGATTGAAGTTTCACTTTATCCCGCATTAACGGGCAGTAAGACCCCCACTTCAAGAAATTGAAAGAAATAAAAAATTTCTAAGTGGGGGATCAACTGCCCGTAAAAGCCCGATTAGTTCAACTAACAATCATTGGGGGATGAAGCAGACTAAGAACGCGACGTCCTTAAGCAACGTCTGCACTAGCACATCCTGTGCGTCGGAAACCCCACTGATTGAAGTTTCACTTTATCCAAAGGAGCGATGGCTGTATGGCGAAAATTATTGCAATTAATGCTGGCAGTTCTTCTTTAAAGTTTCAGTTATTCAACATGCCAAGTGAAGATGTAATTTGTAAAGGTTTAATTGAACGGATAGGTTTAAATGAAGGGGTATTTAATATTGAAGCAAATGGCGAAAAAATGAAGGAAATTTTGAATATTCCCGATCATGATTTCGCTGTTAAACTACTACTTGATAAATTACTAACATTAGAAATTATTCATTCATTGAACGAAATCGATGGAACAGGTCACCGTGTTGTTCATGGTGGAGAATCCTTTTTCGAATCCTCCTTAATAACAGATGAAGTTTTGAAAAAAATTGAAGAATTATCCGAACTGGCACCACTACATAATCCACCGAATGCAACTGGGATTAAAGCATTCCAACGTGTACTACCGAAAGTTCCAGCTGCCGCTGTATTTGATACGGCATTTCATCAGACAATGCCGGAAAGTTCATTTTTATATGCTTTGCCCTATGAATACTATAAGAAATATGGTATTCGTAAATACGGTTTCCATGGTACTTCTCATAAATATGTTTCGCAGCGGGCCGCAGATATGCTTGGTCGTCCGATCGAGCAATTACGGCTAATTTCGTGTCATCTTGGAAATGGAGCGAGCATTGCAGCTATTAAAGGCGGAAAATCAATTGATACATCAATGGGCTTTACGCCACTAGCTGGTTTAACAATGGGAACACGTTCAGGGAATATTGACCCAGCCTTAATCCCATTCATTATGGAAAAAACAAATAAAACGGCAGAGGAAGTATTAGATGTATTAAATAAAAAGAGCGGGCTGCTTGCCGTTTCTGGCTTTTCAAGCGATCTCCGTGATATAGAAATGGAAGCGGCAAAAGGAAATGAACGTGCGGAATTGGCGCTTGAAGTGTTTGCGAATAAAATTCATAAATATATTGGCTCCTATGCTGCACGGATGCAAGGGGTTGATGCGATTATTTTTACGGCTGGAATTGGCGAAAATAGTCAAGTTGTCCGTGAACGAATTCTAAAAGGTCTTCAATTTATGGGGGTTTATTTTGATCCTGATCTTAATCGAATTAACGGGAAAGAGCTATTTATTAACAATTCATACTCTCCGGTAAAAATAATGATTATCCCAACAAATGAAGAGGTTATGATTGCACGAGATGTTGTGAGACTGTCAAAATTATAAAAAGATGAGAGAATTAAGACGTAATAAAATTATCACGTTTGATAAAAGCAGTTAATTGAATGTGAATGGGGGAATTCGCAGATGGCATTAACTGAACGGGAAAAAAAGGTGTTAACTGAAATCCAGGAATGGGAAAATAAGCTGTACAGTCATGAAACAAATGACTTCAAGATGCTTTATGAAAAATATATTGGGCGTTCATTTTCACTGCTGCCGGAACATATTCAGCAGCAGTTTTTTTCGTCGTTCGATAATTGGTTATTTTATCTACATGCGCTAATTCAGGGATCACAGCTGCAGATTGATGCAAAAGAGCGGATCTTATTAGCTGGACAGATATTCTCAGCTAATATTGAAACAATCGATGATTTAAATATATTAAGGATTGATCAGCTTCATTACATAGCTGAACAGCAAATTGCCAGACACCAGTTATACTCATTTGCTCAAGGAGGAATAGCCGGAACAGGGAATTCATTTATGCTTGGGGTCGACATTCCAGCGATGGCAGTAATCAATTTAAGAGTTGTTCAACTAATTGCCATGACATATGGAATTGAAGTGAATTCTCCTTATGAAATGATGAGTTCACTCAAAGTTTTTCATGCAGCAACATTACCTAGACACCTTCAAGGTAAAGCATGGGATGAGTTAATGAAGGAACTCCAAAATAAGCAAGATGATTATTTTTATGAAGGAAATGAAGAATTGACGGATGCAACCTGGATGGAACAGCCCATTAAACAGTTATTTAAAGCAATGGCAATCTTCATTTTTCGAAAAAAGTCTGTCCAAGGTATTCCAATTATTAGCATGGCAATAGGAGCGAGAGCGAACTATCAGTTAACGAGAAAAGTGACGGAGTTTGCTCATAAATATTATCAAATGAGATATCTACATAAGAAAGAGGGTCTACATGAATGAGTGTAAAGGAACATAAGCAGGGTGCGCCTAGGAAAGTAGCCTGTAAAGTCATTACAGTTAGTGATACGAGAGAGAAAGAAACAGATAAAAGCGGGAAGCTTGTCATCGAGTTTTTAGAAGAAGTTGGTCATATAGTCGTAGATTATGTGATTGTGAAAGATGAAGCAGAAGCTCTTCGAAGAGAGGTATTAAAAGGCTGTGATGATCCGAATATCGATGCCGTTTTAACAAACGGTGGCACCGGTATTGCACTTCGGGATATTACAATTGAAACAGTGAAATTATTATTCGATAAAGAAATAAGCGGGTTTGGCGAATTATTTCGCATGCTCAGCTACCAAGAGGATATTGGTTCTGCTGCGATTTTATCGCGCGCAACTGCGGGAGTTGTCAGCAGCAAGGCCGTTTTTTCCATTCCAGGCTCATCAGGCGCTGTAAAATTAGCAATGAACAAATTGATATTGCCTGAACTCGGTCATGTTGTTGGCGAGTTAAAGAAGGATCTTTAAGTTTTAAAAATTTTCGAGACCGTTTAGCCAACTTGTAGGAATTTGGCTAAACGATCTTTTCAACTTTAAGGTTATGATCATATTATAAAATAGTTCTTCCTATCACAAATGCAATTTCTCCGAAATGTCCTGCTGTGTCCGATACCAGAGCCAAAGATCGTTAATAATCGATGCAAGCTCTGAAATTTCGCTATTCAGTTCACAAGATTTAATGAAATTTCCTTCGTCATTAAGCTGTGCCTGTTTATGATTTATCAACTCTTCTAGCTCGGCAATTCGATCTGGAATTCTACCTCTAATTTTTTCCCATTGAAATAAAATCAGCTGTTGCGTATTTTTGGGATACTCATCCCATTCCTGAGCGAAAGCAGGAATATGGATCCCGAGTCGAGCGTTATGGGTGAAATGTTCTACCATCTATTAAATCCTCCGTAGCATATATGTTTTTTTCTTTAATAAATTATGAAATTACTAAATTACTTTTATCATTTTAGGCGAACAAAACTTCCACTACAAATTTTCGATAGAAATTAAGTAGTGAGTCGTTCAACCTGTACACCTCCATCATACATGAATATGAAACCTCCATCTATAGGTAAATACGTTATTCCATTTGTCTATCATGTAAACGAAAAGCAGTGATATTCTTTTTATAATTATCCTTTTCAAAGCAGCATACAATTTCTCTGTATACTATTTTCTCTAAGTTTATATTTTTCAGAATAAGTCTTGATTTCTATTAAAATTGTGCTATTCTTAAATGAATAAAAACAAATATTAATGAATATTTATTCGTGTATGAGGAGGAGTTAAGATGTCAAAACCAAAAGTAGTTCTCGCCTATTCAGGTGGTTTAGATACGTCAGTTGCGGTTAAATGGTTAGAGGAGAAAGGCTATGCAGTAGTAGCATGCTGCTTAGATGTTGGGGAAGGGAAGGATTTAAATTTCATCCAAGAAAAAGCCTTAACAGTTGGTGCTGTACAGTCATATGTCATTGATGCGAAAGAAGAATTTTCTTATGATTATGCATTAGTAGCATTACAAGCTCACACCCTTTATGAAGGTGTATATCCGCTCGTTTCTGCCCTTTCACGTCCATTAATTGCAAAGAAGCTTGTTGAAATTGCTGAAAAAGAAGGTGCAATAGCCGTTGCTCATGGCTGTACCGGTAAAGGAAATGACCAAGTTCGCTTTGAAGTAGCGATTCAAGCATTAAATCCTGAGCTTGAAGTGTTAGCTCCTGTCCGTGAATGGAAATGGTCACGTGAAGAAGAAATTGAATATGCGAAAGAAAAGAATATTCCGATTCCGATCAATTTAGATTCACCTTTTTCAATTGACCAAAACTTATGGGGAAGAAGCAATGAATGTGGAATTCTCGAAGACCCTTGGGCTGCACCACCTCAAGAT
>JAEWDX010000448.1 GCA_023389895.1 Bacillota bacterium | reverse complement strand
ATGGGGACGCTACGGATTCGACAGGGATAGTTCGAGCTTAGGTTGCGAGTCGAGGGGATCGGCCTCGTTAAAACGTCAAAGCCTATAACTGGCAAACAACAAAACAACTTCGCTTTAGCTGCTTAATTAGCGCATAGCGGTTCGCCCCTCCATCGCCCATGTGGTAGGGTAGCGGACTCACTCTTAGTGGGCTACGCCGGATCTCACCGTCTGAGGGAGAAGGAAGAGAACAACCAGACTAGCTGGCCGGACGCCTGTCGATAGGCAGATGGACTAGCGAAATACGAATATGTCGACTACACTCGTAGATGCTTAAGTGCCGATATTTCTGGACGTGGGTTCGATTAATCATTAGTCGCCTTATGTGGTAACACATAAGTGAAAATTCGGCTTTATCGGTGAAACCTAAGTCGCAATACTTTGCGATAAGGCAATGCCGAGCGGTATGTGGAGCAATCCAACAGCCGTGTATCGACTTATAGGCTGCCAAGAAAATGGGTAGCACTAGGATGCGAAATTCTACCTGAATCCAGGTAAATATATGTTTCGTATAATACGCCGAGGGACCTGCACAACCGCAGGTTCAAGATATAGTCAGTGCCATGACGAAAGCATGGAAATACACGTCCCACCGTCTCCACCAAATATATATTTGGTGGTTTTTTATATTTTTGTGAATTTAAGGATATTATTGTCGCTTAGGTAACGATATACACAAAAATAAAAATGAAAAAATATTCTTAAAATTTTTAAGATCATTATACATTATTATGTGCGAGTGGTAGTCCTTTATGAATTAAATAAGGGTATCCTCAAATAAATTTTGGGTACCCTCTTATAAAATTTTTACAACAAGCAATATTAGGAAGTACCTAGGCATACACAAAAAAATGGCTCTCGTCTTTACCCCAAGAGAATTGGTACGGTTGGTGTCTCACTACTAAGCAACAATCAATTGTACATACCACCAAAAGGGAGAGATTGAATCTTTTCATTCAGATCCTTTTAATTGCCCAGCTTCGCACGAAAAACATCATGCCTTGTTTATTTGTTATATTCTTTTTTTGCATATATCTTGAATGGTTCAGGTAATTTTCAATTCCTTTTTTGTACTTAACATATTACCATTGGGCTTTAGAACAGCTAATATTTTTTGACATTCATTGTAGTAGGGATAGTTATGATTAATTGAAAAGAAAGGTTCAATACAAGGTGGTGGCCAAGGGGCGTTTCTATGAAGAAAGCTTTCTAGGAAAACTTCAGTGTTTTTTAGTATCGTATTTATTTGTATCACATCCAATTTACCATTGATTAGATATTCACCGAATTCTCCCAAATCTAATATTCTATATGTTGGCCCCATACCTTCGACAATAATATCTATTACAGAATCTACAATCTTAAATTGATTATGGTTTTGAAAAATATCAACTAAATCTATTCTCCATTCATTTTCCCAAAGGTGAGTATCATAAACCATTTGCACTTGATAATTTAACAACCAAAATACTCTTCTGATGTAATTTGGATCCTTAATTGATTGTTCATCTCTAAATAATATGTCTTTATATCGAAAAGCAGGTACTTCTCTAAAATCATGTTCTCTATATTGAATAGAAACAATTTCAAAATCATTTATCATTTTTGAGGTCAATTTGTAGTAACTCCTTGCCATAATTTTATTAGTTGTTGTTCCTTAGCAGTATTAATACCAATATTCAAATCCGCTCTTTGATTAAATGTTAAATCTTGAAGGGTGTTAATAATTGATGTATTTTTATATCCGTTCGTAATGGCTTTCCTATAATTAATATTAAAGACACCTAAATTTCTTGGTATCCATAATGGAAATGAGTAAAAAGTAAATGTCCCGTTATCAATTAGAAAATTTTCATCAATCCAAAATACCTGTTTTTGGAATTTGGTATAGTTAATAATTGAATTAAAAAATTGTTTGGCTGTCATAGAAGGAGAAGGACCAGATAAATTAAATATCCCTGTAATGTTCTCTTCAATTGTTTTAATAAGCCAACTAGATAAGTCTTTCACATCAATATATTCTATTCTCCAATTGTTAGGACCAGGAATGATAATATCTTCATTATTTAAAAACTTGTACAACCAATAAGCTAGACGATTAGTTGGATCACCTTCTCCTGTCACCATACTTGGTCTTACTATTAATGCTGACTCCTTGAAAGTATTTAAAACTACCTGTTCACACATTGCTTTGTTATAGCTAAACTGTTCAAATGAGTTTAAGTCTTTATTAGAGAATGCCCGATAGATAGGTGATTCTTCTGTAACTTCAATGGTAGTATTGGTTGGAGGTCTCTCATAAACTGCTACAGATGAAACAAATACATACAAAGAGACTCTCCCATTCAAATATGAGACTGTCTTGTCTACCGATATGGGGTCATATCCACAAGTATCAATAACAGCATCCCATTCCTTTTTATCTAAAAGGTATAAATCTGTATCTCTATCTCCAGTAATTGTCTCCATGCCGACAATAGAGGAAGGGTCAGTTAACCCTCTGTTAAAAAGAGTAATTTCATGACCATTTGTTTTTGCTTCTGTCACAATATGTTTCCCTATAAAAGAAGTCCCACCGATAACTAAAATTTTCACAGCATAATCTCGCATTCTCTTAATATAGGGGAAATTAGCTTACCAAAATTTACGACTTCATCAAGTTTAGGATAGCCGGATAATATGAACTTATTTATTCCAAGAGCGTGGTATTCTAATAGGCGATCAACTATTTGCTGAGGATTACCTACAAGTGCCGTAGAGTTACCTAATCGAGCGGTACCAATTCCACCCCAAAGATTAGGTCCTAATAAAAAATCACCGTTTTGAATTCTTTCTTTTGCATTTTCTCCTAAGGAATAGAAGTGTGGATGATTAATTAGGTATTCTTTCACTCTAGGGTCAACTTTGGAAATCAAATCGTTTGCGTTTCTCCATGCCTCGTCTTCATTTTCACGGACGATTATCTGCAACCGCATACCGAACGAGAGATTAGTATACGAATTGAATTTATCACGAACTTCTTGAAGTTCTTTTTTTACTTGTTCGATTGTAGTTCCAAATAAGAGGTAGGTTTTAGCATGTTCAACCGCTATTTCTTTTGCTCTTTTAGAGCCTCCAGAAAAAAACAAATCTACACTATTATTGGTGATGGAATCTAGTTGGTTTCCTACTACGTTATAGATGTTTCCATTAAAGGAGAAAGGAGATTGCTCATATAATACACCTTTGAATATCTTCAACCATTCTTCCAGTCGCTCCATTTTTTGATCAGGTGTATCAAAAATACCTATCCAACCATCCTCATAACTTGAGCCAGCTAATATATTTAATGCAAGTCTATCAGGATATAATCTATAAAGTGTTTGAACCATTTTAGCGGCTTGTGCCGGGTGATATTGGTTAGGTCTTACCGCAATGATCATTTTTGCTTCCTTAGTTCGACTTAAAACGGATGTTGCAGTTAACCAGTTTTCTAAGTCAAGATTGTAAGAAGTGGGGACAAGCAACCCCTTAAAACCAGCACTTTCAGATGCTGTAACAATTTTAGACAGATATTCAACAGTAGGTAATGGACCAGTAGGTTCTAAGGTCCCAATATATTTAACATCTTTTTCAAGCGGTAAAAACCAATAAAATTCAAGGTTATTTCTAGTCATAGTACTCTCCCTTTCGTCGTAAAAATTTGGAATCACTCAACTTGCTATTCTTTCTTCATGTTTCGTATAAACATCATTCTTTATAAAAAAGCAATACATTGTAATAAGTAGGGATATTGCTCCACATAGAACAAAAACAAATTGTACTCCAGTTTTTTCGGCTAGAATTCCTCCTATACTTGCCCCTATTGGGATGCTTACATATGCAATGGATCTTGCTGCGCTTCCAACTCTACCTAATAATTCATTTGGTACAATTTTTTGCCTCATTGAACCTACTTGTACATTCCATATTGTCACCCAAATACCTAGAATCGTCTCACAAATAACAATAAGTATAGGACTACTTACTATAGAGAGAGCAAAATAAGATAATGTAAATACTGCAAAGCATAATAAGGTAACAGATTTAATACTGAAACGTTTTAAAACAAAATCTACGCATAAAGAACCTAAAAATACACCAAATGTCATTCCTGCAAAGATCAAGCTTGATACTTTAGTAGATAAACCAATTTCTATTTCTAGTCTATATATCAAAACAGCAAGACCTGCTTGAAGTGATAAGTTTACCCCCATAGTTAATAAGGCGAAGTATCTAATAATTTTTAGATTCCATGTGTATTGAATACCTTCTTTAAGTTCTATAAACATATTTTTCTTCGGAGGTTTGTGTTTAGCGAACTCTCCTTTGATTACGAGAATACAAATAATAGAAACTAGATAAGTAACTACGTCAATTATTAAGGTAGTTGTTACGCCAAATTGAGCCACCAAAAATCCAGCTATAGCAGTACCGACAATTTGAACGATGGAGGTAGTAGACATGATATGGCCATTTGCTTTATATAAATCTTCTTTATCAATTAAATTGGGCATAGCTGCAATGTAACAGTTATCAAAAATAGATGAGAATAAGCTAATACCGATTCTTATGAGGTATAACGACCAAATGGAGGCATCATCCGTTATGAATAAATAAACTAAGATTAGTAGTAGCATCATTCTGCCAATGTCAGACACGATCAAAAGCATTTTTCTATTATATCTATCTATCCATACACCTGCTGGGAAGGAAAAAATTAAGTAGGAGAGATATCCTAATCCCCAAACCATCCCCATATGAAAAGGAGATCCTGTAACATTCATAATTAGCCAAGGAATTACAAATGAAGTAATAGAAAAACCAAATTGCGAGACCATTTGCCCCGATACAAGTAACAAGAAACTCCGATTTTTAAATAGGTTCAAGCATAATACCTCCTAATAAAAATATGGATAATATTTTAATAATATGATTATTTTACCATATAATTAGAAAAAAACACCAGAAAATTAGGAAAATTGTTGCATTCAAAAAAACTGATTATATAATGAATTTAGTTATAGGTAAACATTGTATATATTGTTTATCTATACCAATTTAGTTATATATAGGGAGGTGAAGAGTCTTGTCAAAGTTTGATGCACCAGTAATCACAAAGGCTATCATTTTAGGTGCTAAAGGTGACGCTCCTGTAATTAAAAAAGCTGTTACTGTAGGTACTAAAGGTGATGCGCCCGTTGTGAAAAAGTAATTCTTTTCTTCAGTTTTTCTGCAAAGATTTAAGGTTATTGTTATAGAGGGAAGAACATTTTAAGTTTCTTCCCTCTATATAAGGTGGGATTAAATGGACGAAAATAAATTTTTAAAACTGCTACCTAACTTAGTGGAACATTTAGATCAATGGAGTAGTTATAAAAATGTTAGGGATATACCTTCTATTGAGGAAGCGGATAGACAGAAACTAACACCACATATCATTAGTATAATCCGTGATAACAAAGAAAATTTGCCTATTGAACAAGTAAGTAAAGCGCTTGATAAAGAATTTGCAATTCAGCATAAAAGAAATATTTTGATAGATGAGCTGGTTAGTGTAAATACAATTGCTGAACAAAATAATATATCTTATGTAGTTTTAAGGGGATTCTCATTACAGTCTTATTATCCTAAAAATTACATTCGTCAATTTAATGATATAGATATACTTGTTAAAACAGAGGAGGATTTAGCTTTAATTTTACCTAAACTTCAAGAATTAGGTTACTTTATAGCCAAACCACTTACTGTAAGATATCAGCCGGAATCAAGTAATAAGCTATGGATGGGAATAGCATTAAACAAAATTGTGCCAGAATTAGATCATCCAATTTATCTTGACGTAACTCTAGGGGGGCCTTCCATTAGCTTTCAGACTCATTATTCTTTAGACGAGATTTCTTGGGAAAGGATTACATATATATCCTTAAGAGATATTAAGATTCCAAGTTTTGCACCTATTGATTCTATCCTAGTCCTTCTTTCAGAGACATTTGAAAGAACAAATCTTTATATTAGAGACCTCTTAGACCTTCATCAAATAATTAAACACCAAAGTTCTCAAATAGATTATGATTGGTTATCCAACCAAATTAAACAGTCCAACCTTGAAAATGAGTATTGGAGATTTTATACCTTAAGTGAAACATATGGTTTAACTTTAATTACTAATTTCCTTTCAAAGTTAAAAGTAAAAGAAAAGAATATAAGAGGTAAGAAGTTTTGGTTGGATATTAAAAATCATATCCTACCCACACTTAATAAAAGAGAGATAAATTTTAAAATATACGGATTTCTATATTATTTTTTAATTCCTATAGTCGATAAGCTAGAAGATAAATATCCTTTAAAGGCCTTAAATATAATTTGTTTATTTAGTCCTGAGAAATTTTTCAAACTAGGTTTACCTATTTATCTATTTCCAGATACTGCAACTGAAGAAAAAACCGCTACTTTAAAATTTATTAAGCTAAATAAATATCAATGTGTAGTTTCAACACCTATTTCAACTTTTCAAGCCCGAATCCGTCCATTGTACATAGAGGGGGAGTGGTAACAATGTTAATAAAGGACTTATGCACACTTTCAAATCTAGAAGCAGATGAGATTAGAAATCAGCTCGTTAATTCCTATACGGAACAAAGCTCTTTCAGTACAAGTAGCGTTTATGCCTATGTTCGAGATACATATTCAAATGATGTTTTGTTTTCTGCCGAAGGTTTTATATGTGTTGAAAAGAATGAGATTAAAGCTTTCCTAATATTGGGGGAATCTTTAGAAAATATTACTGGAGAAATTGAAAAGCATATTGTTGAATTGGAAGCATCTTCGGATTATCAAGTGAACGAGTTAGTTCAAAAGGCTATTTTATTTTCACAAGACAAAGGCTCGAACTTATACTTTGAACTAAATCATAACAATGAACAACAAAAACGGATTAAAGAAGTTCTGACCCGATTAAAATTTATACCTTCCTATTCAATTCTAAGAACAAAAGTTGAAAAGGATTCTAATAATATAAACTGTTGCTTTATGTTTTCAACGGATTTGGATAGAGAATTTGCTCACCAATGTTTAGTTGATGGTTTTATCAACACATATGGGAATAATATGTATTTTGATTTGGATAAGGCAAAAAAATATGTACACAACAAATATCAAATTTTGAATACTAATAACCGATTATCTTTTATAGGTAAAGTAGATGGAAATTATGCTGCCCATGGTTTAGTTGAAATTTTCTGTACAGATAATAATCAATTAGAAGCTCGGTTAGTAGATATATACGTTATTAAGGAATATAAGAAACTTGGTATATCAACTCAAATGTGGAGATATATCAAAAATTACCTAGTTAGAAAAGGTGTTAAATACGCTGAAGGTACTTTGATAAGCCGCGTTAGCGAAGAACCTGAAAAGTTGGTTAAAGGTCTACATTATGAAGGTTGGTGGATTGATAGGACCGTTTATATAAAACCTTATGAGAATAGGAATGATGCTAGTGTTACAAACGACTTCATATAAACAAATGGTACCAAGTAATGTAATTGAAGCTAAAAGAATTGCAACTCAAAATGGATTTTTAGATTCATGTATTGATGAAGTTGGATTACTATTAAGAACACTAACAGCACAAGTTATTAATGGGAAAGTTTGTGAAATAGGCACTGGTTTTGGAGTAGGTTCATCCTGGATCTTAGAGGCTCTTAAACCGGATAGCGAATTTATCACAATTGATAATGATATAGAGAAAATTAACTCTGTAGTTCGATACATTAGTGGCCCAAATATTAATGTGGTTCATGGGGATTGGAAGGGGATTTTGAAATCACAACCATTTGATCTACTTTTTGCCGATGGAGGGAAGGCAAAAGAACTTGAACCAAATTTGTTGTTTGAATCTCTTAAAGTAGGAGGAACCATCCTCTTGGATGATTTAACACCGCTTGAATTATGGCCAGACGATTGGAAAGGTAAAGAGGACATTGTAAGAAAGTATTGGTTACAGCATTCTAAAATGCAGTGTACAGAATTACGTGTAACTACTGACCATGTAGTAATTATTGGTGTTAAAACATCAAATTAATTGTAAAAGTGGAGGTAAGCAATTTAATGACTTTATTTAATTCTAAAAATTCATTAACCTGTAAAATTCAAGACGATTGGTTTGACCGTATTCCTATCTCTGTTAATGACACTTATGGTGATCCTTTTATTATTGAGCAAGTAGATAATACAGTCTTTAAATTAAAGAAACTTATGACTCATAAAGCACCAATTGCAATTTTTACTAAAGCTCCTTACAATAAAAAAGTTTTAGAAAAACTAAAAGATATCTCACACAATCCGAAAGTTGTAGTCTATTACTCTCTCACAGGACTTAATGAAGGTGGGTATTCCTTTGAGAATCGCGTGGATATGATTAAAGGGTTAAATGAAATGTTTAAGAATGTTGCTATTTTAACTCGACCAATTATCCGAAATCGTAATGATAGTCCAGAGTTGCTACAAAAGATTGTTAATGTTGCAAAGGAACATACTAGTGGATATTTAGTTTTAGGTGGAGTCCATGATAAATATAAAAATAAAAACATCGACTTTACAGTAGAAAACATGTTAATAGAAATGTGTGATAAAGCTGGCATTAGAAGCTTTCATAAGACAAGCTGTTGTGCGGCCTACATATACGATGAATCCTGTTGGATGCATGACTTGGGAGAACCGATAAACGTTTCAGTAGCAAGAGAGTTAGGATACCAGTTTGATGTTGTTGATAATAAAATCATTCTTCTTGAAGCTACTACAGGAGACCTGAACTTCCTTCGTATGTTAACTCGTGCAGAAATTCACGCTGAAAAAATCTTAAGTAATTACAATTTACTTACTATTAAAACTGGTGAACAAAAATATGAAAGCACTTCAAGTTGGTTTGCGTGGGCTAAAAATATTAATACTTGTATTGATTGTGATTACTGTATCATTAAACAGATTGAGTATTTGAAAAAGAACCAGGTTTCAATTGGTACACATCCGAGGGAAATGATTGCTTTAGTTAAAGAGAATTCTACCGGTATTGACTTAAGCAGTTTCAAATTAACTAAATTGAAGAAAGAAGTAGTGGATGTTCACTCTTATAAAGATGTACGGGTTACTAAACCATGCTTTGTTTCTAGATATACTCCTTTAAGTGAAGAAGAATTAAAGATAGTACAGGTGTAATTCTATGAAAAAGGATTTATTAAGGATAGAGGATCCCCTTTATCCTTTCTATGTCATTGCAGAAGAAGAAGAGAAAAACTTAGAAGCAATTGTATTCATTCACGGATTAGGAGAAAATCGTTCAGGATTAAACTACGTTTTTGCCGAATTGGGTCATAAGCTTTTTAAGGAAAATTTCAATACATATCGATTTGATTTGTCTGGTTGTGGAGATAATCCACATCCTTTAGATATAGATATATGGAAGAGTCAACTTAATGGCTTATTATCATATCTAAACTGTTATGAGAAAATTCACATCGTAGGAAGAGGAATTGGGAGAATAATTATACCCCTCGATTACAAAAAGGGTAGAGTTTTACTTTTAAATAAATGCACTTTTGACGCTCATAGCAGTGGACTAACGCATATAGGAGAATTTTTTGAATTTGAGTCCCATATTGAGCCAGCTAACGTTTTAACCGATATTGAAAAGGATTTTTGGCTGAATTTAAGTATTGAACCTGAGTGTATAGGTGGTATTAGTATATCAATGTCTTTTATGGAAGATGTAAAACAACGATTGAGCGCACCTATTAATTGCTCTTGGAAATATTTTGATGACTATTTTTCTCCTAAAGATCTTCTATACCGTTATAAGACAGAGAGGGACCATTTATTCAAGTTCTTTATGGAGGTACTAAATGAAGATTAAAAAAGGGTTATTCATAGTAAATGAGGGTGTAGACACTTCCGGAAAATCTTCAACATCCGCTTTGGTTGCTAAAGAATTATTATGTTTAGGTATAGCTAGTGAGATTATACATCCCTTGAAAGGTGATTCGCTTTTTATAGAAGAAACTAAAAGGACACGCAAAATCTTATCTGAAAAAACTGAAACATTCAACTGTAATTATGTTTTTGAAGACTTTTTTTCAAATTATTATTCAATGACTTTATTAAATAATATCTATCATAGGGTGGTACCACTGTTAGAAAGTGGAGTAACTGTATTGTGTGACCGTTATTATTATTCACACCAAGTAAATCAATCTGTTTTTGGTGGCGACATTTTAACTATTAGTCAGTTATTTGGTATGTTACCTCAGCCTGATATGGTTTTTTTCTTCGATATATCTCAAGAAATAGCTTTAGAACGTATATTAGATAGAGAGGTAAAAGGAGCAGGAGATAACAAAGAGTTCTTAAGTCAAGCTATTAACAAGTTTAGAGAATTAAACAATTTGCATTCCTTCATTCGTATTGATGGTACTCATGAACAATTTAAAAATGTTAAATATATTGTCAACGAAATAACCAAAAGAATGGAGATGGAAATTTAATGATCATAACATCTTCTATTACAATAGATGGACTAAGTGGAGTAGGAAAAAGCGCAGTTGCTAATCAAATTGCTAATAGATTAAATTTTACGCACTTAAGTATTGGTCTAGTTGTACGTGCAGTTGCATGGTTATCACTAGTGAGCAATAAACGGCTCCATAACTTAGATATAGAAAACTTATCAATTGTTCCTGGGGAAGATAGATTTCCACGAATTATTTACAAAGAGGAAGAAATCAACAATAATCTCTATGGAAATCCAGCTATAGAAGAATGGAGTCCTGTTATTGGTAAAAACATTGAATTGCAGAATCAGTTTTATAAAAAAATCCGTGAATATTGTAGCTCTGAAAATGTAGTTTTAGAAGGAAGAAACGCAAATAAAATTTTACCCAATGCGACGATGAAAGTATTCTTATGGGCAAGTAAAGCCGAGAGAGTAAAGAGAAATAAGCAAATAAATCGAATATCACATTCATGTACAAAAGATGAATATATAGATTTAGTTACCAAAAGAGATTTACAAGATTTGACTAGAAGTGAACAAGAGGATCCGTTACGTATTTATGAGGATATGATACTTTGGGATTCAAGCAAGTTACAAATGGAGGATACCATTGAGGGCATAGTTCGTTACTTTAAGCATTATACGGGTGAAGTGCCATTTAAAGCTTCTGTAATAATTCCTGTTAGAAATAGAAGTGAGTACTTAGATATTTGTCTAACAAATTTATTAAATCAAAGCGCTGAACGAACTGATTATGAAGTAATTGTGGTTAATGATGGTTCAGAAGAAGATGTTCTTTCCATTGCAGAAAAACACAATGTAAAAATAATAACTACAACTGCAAAAGGTCCTTCGCATGCTAGAAATACAGGTGTTAAGTATGCTACTGGTGATATCATAATTTTTTTAGATGGCGATATGATTGTGGATCATGACTTCATTAAGCATCAGATAAATTATCACTCAAAGAGTAATGATTTAATTATTCTTGGCTCAAGAAGACATCTACCAGAGGGAATTAAGGAAGTAATAAAAGAAACAAGGCTAGATAGTAGGGAAGTGTTGCTTAATTTACACTCGTTTGATTTAGGATACCTTAATTACCCATGGAGTCTAGCATATACATGTAATATTTCATTACCTTCTTCCTTGGCAAAGCAAGAAGAGTTTGATGAATCGATGATTGGATGGGGAATTGAAGATATAGAATGGGCTTATCGGCTTTTTAATGGCCGAGGACGATTTTTTTTTGTAAGAGATTTGCTAGGACTACATTTATATCATAGTCGAGATATGGATCAAGCAAAGTTTCAGCAATGGCAATTTAATTTAAATGTATTTTTAAATAAACATAAAAATAGTGAAACTAGACGTTTTGAAATGTTTGATAAAGTATTTAATCCAGAGACTTCGGCTGATTTTATGGAAGTATATAAAAAATTCAATAATAGTAAAATTAAAAATCAGAAAGCTAAATTATTGGATTTAACTAATTCTAATGGAAATCAAAGCCTTACTTTGCAAAATATAATTTTTAATTTAGATGAGAAAGAGGACACTGATTTGATCGTAATAGATACTCAAGATAGATTTAGTCAATATGTACTTATATTGCCTTTTTTAAGAGAATATCAAAGTATTAGATTCTTTCTAAAGGAAGATTGGGAACGGTTTAAGGAAGAGATATTAGCCGATTACTTGGTAGTAAGAAGTATCAACTTTTTTAAATCTAACCAGGCGCTAACATGAGTACTAGGGAAGAGGTTTTGATTCCTTTTAATGAGGACCAAATATTTTTGATAAAAGATATTCCGAGAACTGAACTAAAAGGATTGATAATTATTTCTCATGGTCTTACTGGTGACCGAACTGGCCCTCAAGGACTCCTTTCTAAGCTATCCAAACACTTAGCTGATAATGGCATGCTGGTAATTCGTTTTGATTTCCGTGGCTCTGGAGACTCAACTGGTTGTTTTGAAAAAACTACGTTTACATCAATGTTAGAGGATGTAGGGTTTGTAACACAATGGGCAAAGAAAGAGTATTTCAACTGTCCTGTTGGAATGTTAGGTTTGAGTATTGGTGGAGTAGTGGCAACACTCGGGGCAATTGAACATAAATGTAAAGCCCTAAGTCTCTTAAGTAGTGATTTGATAGAAAATATTGCATTCAAAGTTAATGGCCTTGTTCCTATACGAGAAGGGCAATTGTATTTAGAGGAAACCTTTTTTCGAGAGAGAGAAAATTTATACCCCCGTACTCGGTTATTAGAATCAAATATACCAACAAAATTGTTATATGGTGAATTAGATGAAAAGGTAAGCACAGCTGTACAGAGCCTTAGAGGAAGTAATATTTATATTGAAGAGGTCAATGGAGTTGATCATTTATTTGAAACAACAGAAGCTCGTAATCTGATAAATGAAAAGTTAACACAGTTTTTCCTAAAACAATTCAAAGGAGAGAAAAAAAGTGAACGAAATTACTTTATGCTTAATGGTTAAAGATGAACAAAGATATCTAGAAAAATGTTTGGAATCAGTAAAGCCCTATGTAGATGATATGATAATAATTGATACAGGATCTACAGATTCAACAATAGAAATCGCTAAGAGATACACTGAAAATGTATCGTCCATTCCTTTTGGTGGAGATTTTAGTGCGATTCGGAATGCTGCTATTGAGAAGGTTAAAACTCCTTGGATTCTTTTTCTTGATGCGGACGAGGAGTTTGAAGAAAGTGAGATTTCAAAACTTAAAGATTTGTTGAGTAATACACCAGAAGATGTAGCTGGTTATAAGGTTTTTCGTTATAATTTCTTTTCTACAGGTGGTTGGTATTCTGGAACGAATCTTAAAGTGTTTAGGAATCATCCCGAAATTAGATACCGTAAAAAAGTAAATGAGACAGTACAAATGAGTATTGAGGATTTAGGGTTACAAGTACTTGATGCGCCAATTGTTTTAAACCATTTTGGTCACTGTAGAACAGTAGAAGAACGTAACAATAAAAGCTATAAATATATGAGATTAATGGAAGAACAACTAAAAGAAACACCAGATGATGCGTTCCTTGAGGGGTATATTGGTTTGATTTCAAGAACGGTTGGAAATTTTAGTGAAGCACTTACTCGTTCAGAAAGAGCAGTTGAAATGAATCCTACATCAGCGACAATGCATTCTTTCAGAGGACATGTATTAAGATCAACCGGAAATAATGAAGAGGCTCTAAAGTCTTACAAGAAAGCGGCAGAACTTCGTCCAAATGATTCGTCTGCCTGGAATATGATTGGTATAATTGAACTCACATTGGGAAGATATGAAGAAGCTTATAATACTTTTAAACATGCTTTTAACCTTAATCCAATTCAAGTTCATGTGTTAATTAATATGGGGATTGCTCAAGAGTGTTTAGGCAATATAGAAAAAGCTTTAGAACACTATCAAAGAGTCGCTAAAAAAAATAAAGGGTTCTTAAGACAATCGTGGGTAGGTTTAACAGAGTGTGATCCTTATAGACCTTTCTATTATGAAACCATTATGCAGTATCCTGGTTTAGGAAGGTTGTTAGGCTCAGCAAAATTTTTGTTAGAACAGAACGAACAAGAAAATAACGTTTGAGTATAAACTATTATCTATACTAAAAAACCTGAGACATCTAAAAAAAGGCCAAGGGAGTTTTAAGAAGATGATCTCTGTGTATTGAACAGGGGTCATTTTTTATTCTATTGGTATCTTGATTGTAATAGAACATACAATACCTTATTTTAAGTTTTAGTTCCTAAAGGTTTGTACATGACCTTAATAGAGGCTTTATCTTTAAAATGGCTAAAAATGATTATTGAGGATCATTAACTTAATAGTTCACTCTTCTTGATATTGATTGGTAAACACTGCTTTTTGTAAATCAGGTGTGTATAGTAGGTACCTTGCTCAGAGTGTATAAGTGCACCTTTTACTTTTTTAAAGTGTCGATTTTTCTTTCGTTTTAGGATCATTATAAATGAATTGGTATTGGTTATTATGGATTTGAGCTATTAGTTTAACTGGATTATTCTTTTATTGGTTGTATAAAGGTATTGAGAAAACCTATGTAACTGTTGAAAAAGAAATTATTAGTAAATGTTTTAATAGTTAATCTTATTGCAAGTTTTAATCTTGCTATCTAAAGCTTTACTTCATTAATCATCGGTATCTGGATGGTAAAATGATACGGGAGCAGTTGGTTCGACTTCCATAATAATCTTTGCTTGTGGGGGGATTTATAAACTGTTGGTTTTACAGGAATTATTTATTTCACTCAATCGCTAGAATCTAGCAAATTATCTGCTCCCATTGAAAATAAAAGTGAACATAAGCTCAAACAATCAATAAAGAAAATCTTAAAAATATAATAGTTAAAGCAGCTACATCTTCTTTTGAAATAATTGGCATAATTTCTTGGAGAGATAGAGAGGATGAATTTTCAGGAAAATATCAAAAAATAGGGTGAGGATTGGATTAATCCCTACTTTACTTGCCATTAACTCGGAAAGGAGCTATCCAT
>JAEWDX010000438.1 GCA_023389895.1 Bacillota bacterium | reverse complement strand
GTGTTATTTAATGCGATTTCAACAACTTTAGCTCATCAATCAGCCTATGAAATTTTAGAGCAAATGAGAATTCAGATTACTGATAAGCTAATGAAAGCTCCGCTTGGTATTGTTCAGAACCATTCAGTCGGCCAGCTCAAAAATATTATCATTGATCGGATTGAAACGATTGAGCTTCCACTTGCCCATATGATTCCAGAAGGGATTTCGAATACACTTTTACCGCTCGCGATCTTTACTTATTTAATTTTTATTGATTGGCGCATGGCATTTGCTTCACTTATAACAGTGCCAATTGCAGCAATTGCATTCGCCTTTTTAATGAAATCGTTTAATAAACAATATGATTCCTATATGCAATCTAGCAATCATGTAAATAGTGTCATTGTTGAATATATTGAAGGAATTGAAGTAATTAAAACATTTAACCAATCAACATCCTCGTATAAAAAGTTTGAATTAGCGATTCAAACTTTTAAAAATTATACGTTAAATTGGTTTCGCAGCACATGGAAGCTAATGAATTTCGCCAATTCTGTTCTGCCATCGACATTGCTTGGAACAGTACCAATTGGGATGTATTTATATAATACAGGCACTTTAAGTCCCACTGATTTAACTATTTCATTCATTTTATCGTTAGCAATCGTTGGACCATTAGCGAATTTCACACTATTTATTAATAACGCCAAGGCGATTGAATATGCTGTTTTAGGAGTGAATGAATTTCTACAGCTGCAGGAGCTGGGAAATGCAAAGGAGCGAGTTCAGCTTGACAACTATCAGCTTGCTTTTCAAAATGTCTCCTTCTCTTATTCTGAAGAAAAGGAAAAGAAGCTTGCTTTAAAGCAAATTAATTTAATCATTCCAGAAGGCAGCTTTACAGCAGTTGTTGGTCCATCAGGTGGTGGAAAATCAACGATTGCTAAGCTGATTGCTCGCTTTTGGGATGTTACAGAGGGGGAGATTTCTATCGGAGGCATTCCATTAAAGACAATTCCTCTTGAGCAATTAGCTGATACGATTAGCTTTGTTACCCAAGATCATTTCTTATTCGATTGTTCAATAATGGAGAATATTCGCCTTGGCAATCCACAGGCAACAGATGAAGAAGTCATTGCCACAGCGAAGAAAGCATGTTGTGATGAATTCATTCGTAAATTAGCACTAGGCTATCATTCACCTGCTGGGGAAATTGGTGGTCAACTTTCCGGTGGTGAAAAGCAGAGAGTCGCTATTGCGAGAGCAATGCTTAAAAATGCCCCGATTATTATTTTAGATGAAGCTACCGCCTTCACTGATCCAGAGAACGAGGAAAAGCTTCAGCAATCCATTAGTACATTAACAAAAGGGAAAACAGTCATCGTCATCGCCCATCGGCTATCAACGATCCAGCATGCAGACGAAATTATTGTCCTGCAAAATGGTGAAATTGCGAATAAAGGTACACATGCTGAGCTGCTTACTAATTGTCATTTATATCGGCAAATGTGGCACGCCCATATTGGCGCGAAAGCATGGGCAGCTACTACTAAACAGAAGGCGGTGCAGATAAATGATTAAATCAATCAAGCGGCTGCTGGATTGGGCTGATACGCAGCGAAGTCAAGTATACCGTGGGTTCGTCTATTCATTTTTTCATTCGATATTTACTGCTTTACCTGTTATTCTTGCCGCTTATTGCTTAAATCTTATAATTGATGCGTCCGATAAACAAGCAACTTTACCAACAAGCACCATTATTTACACAGCCATTGCCATGATCCTTCTATTATTAGGCAGATTCTTATTCTCCTATTTACGGGCACTTGCCCAAGAAAGTGTTGGTTATATTGTAACGGCTGAACAGCGAATCCAAATTGGTGAAAAGCTAAAGCGTGTTTCCTTAGGCTTTTTTCAGAAGCGGAAAACAGGCGATCTCGTTTCAGCCGTTACAACGGATTTATCCTTTATTGAAATGTACGGAATGAAGATGATTGATACAGTCATTAACGGATATATTAGTGTTTTCACAATCATTCTTTGCTTAGCCTTCTATCATTATTTAATTGCTCTTATTGCAATAGTGGGCATTGTCCTATCTGCTATCTTCCTAAAATATTTGCAGGTAAAAAGCAAGCAAAACGCCCCTATTCACCAACAAGCGAAAGAGCAAATGATCTCAGCGACGATTGAATATCTTCGCGGAATGCAAGAAGTGAAAGCATTTAAACAGCAAGGCGTTACGAAAGAAAACATCCGTAAAGCATATAAGTTAGGTAAACAAATTAATATTACGATTGAAAAAGACTATTTGCTTTTTAATTGCTTACATATATTGTCACTCCATTTTGCCGCAGTCGGCATTGTATTTATGTCAGCCTATTTAACATTGAATCAACAGCTTCCTTTATCAACGATGCTCATGATGGTCATTTTCTCTTTCGTCATTTTCAATCAAATTGAAGCTGTTAATAACGCATCCCACGTTTTAAAAATGATTGATGAAACAATGGATAAATTAGATGAATTAAGTAAGGTAGAGAGCATTGATCATGGTGGACAAAATAAAAAAATAACAGATTACAATATTCACTTTCGAAATGTGGCGTTTAGCTATGAAAATCGTGAAGTTATACGAAATATTAGCTTTACGATTCCTGCTTATTCAACTACTGCTATTGTCGGTCCTTCCGGCAGTGGAAAGTCAACGCTCTGCAAATTAATCGCCCGATTTTACGATATAAATCAAGGAGATATTGAAATTGGTGGCGTAAATATTAAAGAAATAACAATAGATCGACTTTTAGAAAATATTAGTATTGTTTTTCAAAAGGTATATTTATTTCATGACACAATCTTAAATAATATTCGCTTTGGCAAGCCTCATGCAACGATCGAGGAGGTTATCGAAATTTCAAAGCAGGCGAGATGCCATGATTTCATTATGGCACTTCCCGATGGCTATAACAGCATGATTGGTGAAGGCGGTGCCACATTATCTGGCGGAGAAAAACAACGGATTTCCATTGCAAGAGCAATGCTAAAGGATGCTCCGATTATCATCTTGGATGAGGCTACAGCAAGCATTGATCCAGAGAACGAGCATCAAATTCAAGAAGCAATCAGTGCCCTCGTTAAAGGAAAAACAATTATCATGATTGCTCATCGCTTAGCAACGATTGAAAACGCTGATCAAATTATCGTTATGGATGATGGCAAAATTGCACAAAAAGGGACACATAAATCATTAATAAAGGAAGAAGGGCTTTACAAACGGTTTTTTCAAATTAGAGAAAAGGTTGAAGGCTGGAGTATTAATGATTAAGCTGGCGCAAAATATACTTTACAAAATCAAAAAAATAGTTGAGGGATCAATATTTCCTACTACTGGGACTGCACTCTAAATCTGAGGCAG
>JAEWDX010000363.1 GCA_023389895.1 Bacillota bacterium | reverse complement strand
CCTTAGGGGATATTGGAAAAAAAGCAATGTATGATACTGGAAAAAGATTTGGCAAAGAATTAATCGACCAGGAAAAAAATAATGCCTTTTTAAATGGTGTTGAACTTTCCTTCAATCAAAAACTAGAAATTTTAAAAAAAGCATCAACTGTGGCAGGATTTTATCCGGAATTCGAAACGAATGATGATAAAACAAAAATCTTCTTTCAAATTTTCAACTGTCCATTTAAAGAAGTTGCATTGGAGCATTCCGAGTCTGTATGCAATATGCATTTTGATTTCTTAATTGGCATGTTTGAATCCTTGTTCGGATCTGTTGAACTAGTCGAAAAAGAGAACATCATTACCGGGTGTGATTCCTGCTCCTATCATGCCATCATCGCAAAGTAAAAACAAAGAGTTATTTACTTTTACTGCTCATTTAACTTATAATATGTAATGATATACTTATACTATGTAATCATGTACTTATGGGGATAAAGGAGGGATACATATGGATCGTATGTTTAGAGTGTGTGGATTTTGGACAGGAATCTTTGCTGTCATGTTCTTTGTTGGGGGCATGTATCCAGCATCGTTAATCTTCTTCGTCCAAACAGGATTTTTCCTAATTTTAAGCTATTTAAAGCTTACAGAGCGTATGTACTTATATGTTTTCGGTGCATATTTGACGGTATTTTTCGTCGGCTTCACTTACTGGTCAACATTTATGATGACACCAGGAGCATGAGATTAATTTCATATTATTTTAATAAAAAAGCGATGTTAATCGCTTTTTTATTTTTTAGTTTGAAGAATAACATGAAAAGCTGAACTCATTCCTGATGGCATAATTAAGCTGCGAATTGCCCGATTCCTTCTGCTCGTTGCTGAAAAAGGATTCGGATCATAATACTCCTGTAATTCTTCCATTATCCCTGTTGTCAGTAAAAACTCATCCTGCCTCCATTTTTGGATAAAGTTTAATCCATATTGAGCTCCGAGACGAATTAATGAATCAAAGTGAATATGGCTTGTAATATCCATTTCCCCAGGATACTGAAGAATATGATTAAATTGCTGATGCTGATAATATCCTCTTAAACTCCCCTCTTTTCTCCACGGAGCCTGCCATTCTTCATTCGTATAGCCATAATCAACCGTCAGGACGATTCCACTTTCCATTGTATTAGCAATGGCCTTTACCATATTTTCCATTTGTAAAGGAATTTCAATTCTTTGGTGATCTGCTATCTTTAAACCACTCTCAGCAATAAACGTTAGAATTCTTTCATCTGTTAAAGGGATAAAAGCTTCCATTAGCTGTTCATTTTCAAAAGCAATCATAACTTCGAAAAGCTTTTCATTATGTCTTTCGATGACATGAACTGGAAAGGCATCAAATAATTCATTGGAAAAAATCAATCCCTCAAATGGCTGAAGGTCCGAAAAATTTTCAATATGACGGATATTTTCTCCAAAATCAATGAGCTCTTTTTGAAGCTTCCGATGATAAGGACTTTCCTCCAAAATAGAATAGTGAAGTTCACCCGTTGTGAGCTTTTTCCATTCTTCAATAAATGCCTTTGCAAACCTTCCTGTTCCAGCACCAATTTCACAAACCGCAGAAGGTAGCTGCTGTTCAATCACTTGCTTATGAAACCATTTTGCTACTGCTGCTCCATAAATATCTGCAATATTGCTTGAAGTAATAAAATCCCCTTCACGGCCAATTTTCGGCTTTTCTTTCATATAATAGCCATACTGTGGATGGTATAGGGCTTGTTCGATAAAATCAGCATAGGAGATCAGCCCATTATTTTTTCTTATATACTCTCTAAAAAAATTTAGCATTGCTCGCTCCTTTTTGTATTAATACTATTGACATAGTAATTACCATGTTATACTATAATGACAGTAGCAAAAACTATATCCCCTCCCATTATTTGAATAGAACATCCCCCAGAAAAGCCCTTCTCCTTTGAGAAGGGCTTTTCTATGAGATTTCTTAAAACCCATGTAAAAATGGATTAGAATCCATCTCACGGCCAATTGTTGTCTTTCCTCCATGTCCAGGCAAAACAATCGTTTCTTCCGGCAGAACTAGTAATTTCTCGTGAATACTCTTTATAAGCTGATTATAGTTTCCTCCAGGGAAATCTGACCTTCCAATGCTGCCATTAAATAACGCATCACCTGTAATAACGAAATTCGCTTCTGGGAAGTAGATTGAAATTCCGCCAGGAGAATGCCCAGGCGTTTCAAGAATTTGAAAACGAAAAGCGGCAATCATCATTTCCTGTTCACTTTTGATTAAATAATCAGCATGTTTCCCACTAATATGCTTCGTAATTTCATATTCTGAAGATCCATTTAAGACAGGATCAACTAGCCAATCCGCCTCCTGCTCATGAATATAAACCGGAATATGATAGGCATCGCGAAGAGCATCAACTGCTCCAATATGATCACAATGTGCATGTGTTAAAATAATCGCTAATGGTTTTAATTGTTTTTGTTGAATAAAGTGAAGCAGTTTCTCCGCTTCATCACCAGGATCAAAAATTAAACATGATTGATCTTCTTTCACCAATATATAACAATTCGCTTGATATAAGCCTAATGAAATTTGAAGCCATTCCATTGGCAACACCTCCAATTAATAATGCTCAATACTCTACTATTATTCTACACGATCATCGTAAAGGATAGAAAGAAATACATCCAAATGATGTCTGAGACATATAAGTGTCATTTTTAGACCTCGACAAACGCAAGAAATAACTATAAAATAGAAGATGAATGTAAAAATTTATCTTACATAGAAGTTTCAATCAATGCGAACATTATTATGAATGATAAAGGGGGCTGTACAGTATGGGAT
>JAEWDX010000360.1 GCA_023389895.1 Bacillota bacterium | reverse complement strand
GAGGCTGGGACAAAACCCACCTCTAACATGAAAAAGCCGGTGAAATTTTACGACAAGTAAAATTTCACCGGCTTCAATTATTTTTGTAATAAAATAAGGACCACTTCTGATAAAATTAAGTTACCACACAAAACAAAATCAGAAAGCAGGGTCCTTATGTTTAAAAATTATAACATGAATCAAATAGTTTTGCCTTTAGATTTAGAAGTAAAATTACAAAATAACGATAGTGCCTTCCATGTCCATCATTTAGTTGAAAGTATTCCTCATGAAGCCTTCGAACCATTTCTGCGAAATGAGGGCTGTCCTGCCTATCATCCACGCATGATGCTTAAAATTATCTTATGTGCCTACACGCAATCTGTCTTCTCAGGGCGCAAAATTGAAGCCTTATTAAAAGATAGTATCCGTATGATGTGGCTAGCTCAAGGATATGAACCAAGCTACCGAACAATCAACAGATTCCGGGTGCAATCCGAAGTAAAAGAATTAATCCGCCAATGTTTCGTTCAATTCCGCTGCCAGTTAGTCCAAGAAAATCTGATTGACCAAGAAGCGATATTTATTGATGGTACAAAGATTGAAGCAAATGCGAATAAATTTACGTTTGTCTGGAAGAAATCGATTGAGAAATATCATCAAAGTTTAATTGAAAAGTCAAACCAACTATACAATAAACTGCTTGAGAACGAAATCCTACCTGAACTTGAACGTGAAAGTGATGAACAGTTATCATTGGAGGAGCTTACTCAAATGGTTCAAAAAGTGGACGATGTCGTAACCGAGTATGATAAACAAATTGAAGCATCATCAGACGTTTCAGAGCGAAAAGCTTTAAGAAGTGAACGCAAATACCCGAAACAAATGCGTAAACAGTTGATTGATTTTGTCTTACGAAAACAGAAATACCAACGTGACTTTGAAATCTTTGGTACACGTAATAGCTATTCTAAAACAGATCCGGATGCGACGTTTATGCGGATGAAAGATGACTATATGAAAAACGGTCAATTGAAAGCTGGTTATAATGTACAAATCGCAACAGAAGGACAATACGCACTTGCCTATAGTTTATTTTCAAATCCGACAGACACACGTACGTTAATTCCATTCCTAGATGAGATCGAGCGACATTATTTCGAATTACCGAAACACATTGTCGCAGATGCAGGTTATGGCAGTGAACAAAATTATAATGATATCCTTTCAAATCGTAAACGAGAAGCATTAATTACGTATAACATGTATTTAAAAGAGCAAAAGAAAAAATATAAACAAAACGAATTCAATCCAGATAACTGGCAGTATGATGAAGAAAGCGATGCGTATACTTGTCCGAATCAACAGAGCTTTGTATTTAAATATCATTCTGTACGTACGGATAAAACAGGCTTCAAACGAGAGTTTAAAATTTATGAATGTGAAGACTGTTCGGGCTGCCCATTCCGTTCATCATGTACGAAAGCAAAAGAAGGTAATAATCGTAAATTAATGGTGAATGATAAGTGGGAACAACAAAAAGAATATGTGAGAGCGAAGCTTTCAGAAGAGAAAACGAGTGCCATTTATCGAAAACGTAAAATCGATGTGGAACCAGTTTTTGGATTCTTGAAGGCTAATTTGCGTTTCGCCCGATTTTCTGTACGAGGAAAATCGAAGGTGGAAAACGAAATGGGCTTCGCGTTAATGGCAGTGAATTTAAGAAAATTCACTGCCAACAACTAAGGTAATTGAAAAAAACATACGCAAAAATAGAGAAGGGTGAATTTGAGTACACTCAAATTCACCCTTCTCACTATTTGAAGCTAGTTATGTCCCAGCCTCTTTTCTTATTTAATAAAAAATGAAACTGGTGGTATAATATGTAGGAATAGTAATTGTGGAAAAATAGATTTTGATAGTTGGAGGATACGATGGCAGCATATACGCCTATGATACAACAATATTTAAAAGTAAAGGCAGAGTACATGGATGCCTTTTTATTTTTTCGTCTTGGAGATTTTTATGAAATGTTTTTCGAGGATGCAATTAAAGCATCGCAAGAATTAGAGATTACCTTAACAAGTAGAGAAGGAGGATCGGAAGAGCGGATTCCGATGTGTGGTGTTCCATATCATTCAGCTGCTCAATATATTGAGCAGCTAATCTCACGTGGCTACAAGGTAGCCATCTGTGAACAAACAGAGGACCCGAGACAGGCTAAGGGTGTCGTGCGTCGAGAAGTTGTTCAATTAATTACTCCTGGGACGATGATGGAGGGAAAGGCATTAAATGAAAAGGAAAATAACTATATTGCCTCCATCTCTTATTTTGACGATGATACATTTGGCTTTGCCTCTAATGACTTATCAACTGGTGAAACGAAAGTTACGCTAATTCATTCTAGCTTTGAAGACGTATTAAACGAGCTTTCAATTTTAGGAGCGAAGGAATTAATCATTGCAACAAATTTTAAAGAGGAATGGCAAAGAAAGATTAAGGAGCGGATAAGCTTAACTTTTTCCTTTGAAGATGATTGTGTCGTGAAGGAACAATATCACTCGCTCATAGAAAAGATTGATCATCATAAACAGCAGCAAACGGTAGCAAGACTATTTAGCTATTTATTTCGTACACAGAAACGCAGTCTAGATCATTTACAGAAAGTGACGACCTATCAAATTAATCAATATATGAAAATTGATTATTTCTCCAAGCGCAATTTAGAGTTGACCGAAACGATTCGCCGCGAGGGAAAAAAAGGCTCTCTTTTATGGCTGCTTGATGAAACAAAAACGGCGATGGGTGGCAGGCTTCTAAAACAATGGATTGAGCGTCCACTTGTGAATATAGCAGAAATCAACATTCGTCAGAAGCTTGTTGAAATTTTCATAGGGGCTTACTTTGAACGTGAGGAATTAAGGGAGAAGCTAAGGGAAGTGTATGACCTTGAGCGGCTCGCTGGCAGAGTTGCGTTTGGAAATGTGAATGCTCGGGATTTAGTTCAGTTAAGACGCTCCTTACAGCAGATTCCGTTGTTGCTTGACCAGTTAAAGCTGCTTCAAAGAGAGGAAATCGAACAGCTAGCTGGAAGAATTGATCCATGTGAGGAAGTAGCTCGTCTATTAGAAAAGGCAATTGTTGATAATCCACCACTCACAATCAAAGATGGCAACATGATTAATGACGGGTATAATGTGGAGCTTGATAAATATCGTGATGCAACAAGGAATGGGAAAATGTGGATTGCTGAGCTTGAGAAACGTGAGCGGGAAAAGACGGGAATAAAGTCATTAAAGGTTGGCTATAATCGTGTGTTTGGCTATTATATTGAAGTGACTAGAGCGAATTTGCATTTATTAACAGAAGGAAAGTATGATCGAAAACAAACATTAACAAATGCAGAAAGATTTATTACCCCTGAACTAAAGGAAAAAGAAGCGCTTATTCTTGCAGCTGAAGAGAAAAGCGTTGACTTAGAATATGAACTTTTTGCAGCGATCCGTGAAGAAGTGAAAGAATATATTCCGAGATTGCAAGCTTTAGCAAAATCGGTAAGTGAGCTTGATATTCTTCTATCCTTTGCAGCTGTGAGCGAAGAACGGCATTATGTGAAACCGATGTTTTCAAAGGAACGGAGAATTTTTATTGAGGATGGAAGACATCCAGTTGTCGAAAAGGTCATGAATAGTCAAGAATATGTTCCGAATGATTGCCTTATGGATGGAGAAAGAGAGATTTTGCTTGTAACAGGACCAAATATGTCTGGGAAAAGTACATATATGAGGCAGATCGCTCTCATTTCAATCTTAGCGCAAATCGGCTGCTATGTTCCTGCAAAGACGGCGGAATTGCCGATTTTCGATCAAGTATTTACGAGAATTGGTGCGGCAGATGATTTAATTTCTGGTCAAAGTACATTTATGGTTGAAATGCTTGAAGCGCGTAATGCACTTGCGAATGCAACGGAAAATAGTCTTATTCTCTTTGATGAGATCGGGCGTGGAACATCGACATATGATGGGATGGCATTAGCACAAGCAATGATTGAATATATTCATGATCAGATTCATGCAAAAACATTATTTTCTACTCATTATCATGAATTGACTGTTTTGGAACCACAGCTAGCTAAAGTGAAAAACATTCATGTACGTGCAGTGGAACAAAGCGGTAAAGTCGTCTTCCTTCATAAAATTAAGGAAGGAGCTGCCGACAAAAGCTATGGAATTCATGTTGCTGAGCTTGCAGAATTACCTAAAGAGCTCATAAAACGAGCAAATGAAATTCTATTAACGCTAGAGAATAATAGTGAGCTGACAGAAATCGATAGTACGGGAAGAAATTTGGCAAAACCGATTGAACAGCTATCCTTCTTTGAAACACAAACGGAAATAAAAGAGCCGACATTAAGCTCAAAGGAGAAAAAAATTATCGATAAAGTCAAATCGCTAGAAATATTAGATATGACGCCAATGCAAGCTTTAAATACTCTCTATGATCTCCATAAAAAACTAAAAAGCTAAACTAGAATGGGATTGCTCGACGCTAGCATGAATAAGCTTTCAATTTTTCAAAAAATAAATGGACAGGTGGTGAGAAGAAATGAGGAAGATTATTCAACTTGATGATGCTCTTTCAAATAAAATTGCCGCAGGGGAGGTTGTAGAAAGACCTGCCTCGGTCGTGAAAGAACTTGTTGAAAATGCAATTGATGCAGGCAGCACAGTTATTGAAATCGAAGTAGAAGAAGCTGGTCTTGCGATGATTAGAATTGTTGATAATGGCGAGGGTATTGAAGAAGAAGATGTATTGACGGCATTCCAACGTCATGCAACGAGTAAAATTAAAAATGAAACGGATCTTTTTCGAATTCGCTCCCTTGGATTTCGCGGTGAAGCATTGCCTAGTATCGCCTCTGTTTCTAAAATCGAAATAAAAACAAGTACTGGTGAGATCGGAACTAGGGTTGTGACTTCAGGTGGAAAAGTCGAAACTATAGAGAAAGCAGCTGCAAGAAAAGGAACGGATATAACGGTTTCAGACTTATTTTTCAATACGCCAGCGAGATTAAAATATATGAAAACGATTCATACAGAGCTTGGGAATATAACCGATATTATGAACCGCTTAGCTCTAGCTCATCCAGAGGTGTCCATTCGACTTATTCATAATGAGCGTAAGCTTTTGCATACGAATGGAAACGGTGATGTCCGCCAAGTTTTAGCTGCGATTTATGGCATGAACATTGTGAGAAAAATGATTCCCTTTGAAGCAAGTTCTTTAGATTTTCGCGTATATGGCTATGCAGCACTACCTGAGGTGACGAGAGCGTCAAGAAACTATATCTCGACGATGATCAACGGACGATTTATTAAAAACTATTCACTTGTGAAAGCTATCCAGGAAGGATATCATACCCTTTTACCAATTGGACGCTTTCCGATAGTCTTATTAAATATTGAGATGGATCCGCTATTAGTAGATGTGAATGTACATCCAGCGAAAATGGAAGTAAGGTTAAGCAAGGAAAGTGAATTGAATCAATTAGTAATAAATGCATTAAAATCTGTCTTTAAAGCTCAGCAGCTAATTCCGACAGGTTTTACTCAGCCTAAATCGCTTGTCCCTAAGGAGGAACAGACATTTCTTCCTCTCGATCATGTGGTGGTAAAAGCAGAGCAGTATGATGAAAGACAGGAGCTACCTAATCGAAACGGGAAAGATGAGCGAATATCGAAAGAAGAGGACTTTTCAACGTATGTAAAGGAAGCACCGCTTGAACAGATTTTTGAAAACTTACCGGTATTTTCGCAAGAAGAAATGAATATGGAACATATTTCATGGTCAGATGAAGCTGTTGTCTCTACTCAGAAAACTCGTGTTCCACCATTATATCCAATCGGTCAAATGCACGGGACGTATATTTTTGCCCAAAATGAAAATGGACTTTATATCGTTGATCAGCATGCGGCTCAAGAAAGAATTAAATATGAATATTTCAAGGAAAAAGTTGGACATGTTGAGAGTGAGCTTCAAGAAATGCTCCTCCCGCTCACATTTGAGTATTCTACAGATGACTTTATCAAAATTAGTGAATACAAAGAGGAGCTTGCGCATGTTGGCGTATTTCTTGAACCATTCGGGCATAACACCTTTATCATTCGTTCTCACCCGCAGTGGCTTCCTAAGGGAGAGGAGCAGCAAATGATTGAGGGGATGATTGAACAGCTTCTTTCGATGAAAAAGGTTGATGTTAAAAAGCTAAGAGAGGAAGCGGCAATTATGATGAGCTGTAAAGCGTCCATTAAAGCGAATCGCCATTTAAGAAATGATGAAATTCAAGCATTGCTTGATGAACTTAGACAAACATCAGACCCATTCACATGCCCGCATGGCCGCCCAATTATCATTCAATATTCGACATATGAGCTTGAAAAAATGTTCAAAAGAATAATGTAGTTTCAAATAATGAAGAATCCTTATGTATTTGTGAGATACTTTGTAAAAAAAAGAGGAAACCGATGAATTTGCAGAAATGCGGATGCGTTGGTTTCCTCTTTTTTTGTCTTTCAAAGACTTTCAAACTTTAATAATTTCAGATGTCTTTTGATCCAGTTAACAAAAGCAATAAGAGTACTGTCTTTAATCATGAAAAGAATTAAGAAAACCTTCATTGCGAACATCCCTTTCGAATAAGGATGATTCGCCTTAAACGTCCATTATTATTTTATGCAAAATAGGGCAGGAGTTTTACTTGGGATTATTCAGAATGAGGAAAAGCATTGAGTAAACACAAGAGTAAAAAAAATTTCGAAATATGCGTATTACTGTTCAATATGTAGGAAATAGGGATTGAGTGGCGAATATATTTTTATTCAATATTAAAGGAGAAATTAAGATGAGAGAAATAGATAAACGTAAAAAATTAATTGAAGAACCATTCAATTATAAAATCACAAAAAAAGGAACAGTAATTATTTATTTTGGCAATAAACAGATAAAAGTCATAAAGGATAGAGAAGCAGAGATTCTGATAAAAAAAATTAAAGAAGCTGAATCTAATATTCCAGAAATACAACTATTACTCGCTAAAATTACTGGGAATTTTAAACGCGGTAATGAGAAACTTAGCCGCAATAAAAAAAAGAAGTAGCACAAGAAATCGTACAGTTCGAGGATGTAATGTACTGAATAAGCAAAGTGTATCGCTGTTTATGAACTATGGACAGTATCTAGAGAGTAGCCACTCTCTAGATACTAAATTTCTTTGCATGCCCATGCATCAATTTCAATCTTAAAGGCTGGCGCAGCTAACGCGACAACATAAATCATTGTCGTACAAGGAAGATGATCACCTAGAAAGTCGCTAATTATTTTTCTTCTTTGGTCGGCATCAAATTCTCCTACTAGATAAAATACCAACTTTGTTAAATCATGAATTTCCATGTTAGCAGCTTCAAGATTTTTGCTAATGTTATCAAGAGCTAACTTCATTTGTTCTAATGGATCCTCTGGAATTGTCCCATCTGGTCTCATTCCTAATTGTCCAGATAGTGTTAACCATTTATTTGGTCCTGCTATCTCAATTTGGTGTACGTAGGAAGCAACTGGAGGATGAATTTTTTTAGGATTTCTTGAAGTTTTCATGTAATCATTCCTTTACTGTATGTATTAAAAAGTACAATTACATGATAAGGTTTATTTTAAAATATTACAATTATATTGAATTATAGGAAAAATGTTGAATGAAGGAAATGTATAACTCAATGATAGGAGATTGAAGGAGTTTGGAATGGAATAAAGAGACCGAGACTTTTATTTTATTCATTTATATACACTAGCGTTGCATGGTTTTCACCAATAAATTTGAGTGTTTTTGAAGAAAACGTGAAAACGTTGAAATTAGATAGAAAAAAATAGACCAACCCCTAAAACCTTTCAGGCTTAAGGGAGGTCTATTTCTTTTATTTAAGAGCTGTTTGTAATTTTCCGATGAATTTTAGCGCCTGGCCCGTTCCGATTGCGACAGATTCGAGCGGGTTAGGAGCTAAATGGACAGGTACGAAAATCTCATTCGTTAGCCATTCCTGTAATCCGTTTATTAAGGCGCCACCACCCGTTAAGATGATTCCTCGATCAACAATATCACCGCTTAATTCTGGTGGGCTATCCTCTAATGTATCCCGAATCGTATCAAGAATCTGCAGCAATGATTCTTTCATTGCATTCTGAATTTGAAAAGAGGAAAGCGTTATTGTTGTTGGTAGACC
>JAEWDX010000306.1 GCA_023389895.1 Bacillota bacterium | reverse complement strand
CCTGTATTCGGCCCTGTTATGACAATTGTCGAAAAATCTTTTCCTAATGAAATATCATTCGCAACGACAATATCTGCTGGAATGAGTGGATGACGAGCCTTGTATAAAGCCAGAATTCCGTTATGATTTACCTTTGGCTTCGAAGCCTTTATTCTTTTACTATAACGTGCTTTTGCAAACATGAAATCAATCTCTGCTAATACGTCGACAATCGTGATAAGTTCACTACTCTCCTCAGCAACTTTTCCAGTTAGTTCAATTAATATTCGTTCGACCTCTTGCTGTTCTTTCACACGTATATCTTGAAGCTCATTATTTAATTGCACAATGGACTGTGGTTCAATGAATAATGTTTGCCCCGAAGAGCTTTGGTCATGAATAATCCCACCGTAATGCCCTTTATACTCCTGTTTTACTGGAATAACAAAACGGTCGTTTCGGATTGTAATAATCGCATCTGAAAGCATTTTTTGTGCATTAGATGAGCGGATCATGCTCTCAAGCTTTTCCCTTACTCTTGCTTCCTTCGTTCGAAGCTGATTGCGCAGCGAGCGCAGCGTATCGCTTGCACTATCAAGTACTTCACCATTATCATCAATCGCATTTTTTATTACTGTTTCTAAGTCGGCAAGAACAATAATCCGTTCTGTATAGCTTAATAGGATGGGCAAATGACTCTCATCGTCGTTAAACTCTTCAATAAATCTTTTCATTTGCCTGCTTGCATGAATCGTACTTGAAATTTCATTAAGTTCATGCGGGCTTAACATCCCACCAATTTCTGCCCTTTTTACATGAGGACGAATATCAAAGATTCCCCCTAACGGAACATTGCCTTTTATCCGTAGAACCTTTACCGCTTCATCCGTTTCCTCCTGCCAGCGTACGACCTCATCGAAATCACTTGATGGATATAAATGATCAGCTTTTCTTTTTCCTAAAGAAGAAGAAACATGCTCTAGTAATTGTTCCTTAATTTTATTAAATTCCAATACTTTTAAAACTCGTTCCCGCATGAGGATTTGACCTCCTTGTATATATCGGCTTACCGAAGCAGTCTACTTCGTTAAACCTATTCTTTTATTATGAAAAAATTGTAGTAGCTCGTCTCTCTTCATCGCGTTTAAAACTGTTTCTTTTCTAATCCAGCCTTTTCTAGCCGTTGCTACACCAAGTGACATATGATCTAATGTTTTGATCTTATGGGCATCTGTATTAATAGCTATTTTTACACCAGCATCTTGTGCAAGCCGAATAGATTGTGCAGATAGGTCAAGACGATTCGGATTTGCGTTCAGCTCCAAGGCAGTGTTCGTTTCTTTCGCAAGTTTGATTAACATTTGGATATCTACTTCATAGCCTTCACGCCGACCGATCATTCTTCCTGTTGGATGAGCAATAATATTAACATAAGGATTTTGCATTGCCCGTGCTAACCTCTCCATTATTTTCTCCTTTGGTTGAGAAAAAGCCGAGTGAATCGAAGCAATGACAATATCCAATTCTGCCAGCATTTCATCTTCATAGTCAAGGGTCCCATCAGGTAATATATCCATTTCAACTCCTGATAAAATCGTAATATCAGTGAATTTTTCGTTTAAACGTTTTATTTCTTGCTGCTGTTTTCTTAATCGTTCGGGTGTCAAACCGTTTGCTACCTTTAAAAATTGAGAGTGATCCGTGATCGCGATATATGTATATCCCTTTGTACGGGCCGCTTCAACCATTTCCTCAATTGAAAAAGCCCCATCACTCCACGTTGTATGCATATGCAAATCGCCCTTTATATCAGCAAGTGATAGTAAGTTGCTCTCTACGGTATACGCTTCCACTTCTTTTCCGTCTTCGCGAATTTCTGGTGGAATAAATGGAAGATCAAAATAGGCATAAAATTCCTCTTCCGTTTCAAAAGTAGTGATCGTATTCGTTTCATTGTTTTCAACGCCGTATTCACTAATTTTCTCCCCACGCTCCTTCGCTAATTGGCGCATTCTAACATTATGCTCCTTCGAACCTGTAAAATGGTGGAGAGTTGTTGCATATTCCTGCGGCTTTACTAAACGAAAATCAACGGAAACATCATATTTTTCTTCCAGTACGAGAGAAACCTTCGTATCTCCCGCAGCAATTACTTCTTTTATTCCTGCCATTTTCAAAAGTTTAGCTTTTACAGCAGCGAGATTTTCCGTGGCGATAATAAAATCAAGATCCTTGATCGTTTCACGAGTTCGCCTCATGCTTCCAGCGCGTGAAAATTTCTTTATTTCTACAATATCGGCAAGTTCAGATTCAATTTTTTCAGCGATTGGAAGCATATACGCAATCGGCAGTCGTTCTGGTCTAGTTCCTATATTCTCTAAAGCTGAAAAGAGCTTTTCCTCCGTTTTTTCTCCAAATCCAGCTAATTTCTGCACTTCCTTCTTGCGACAAGCTTCTTTCAAATCTGTTGCATTATTAATTTTAAGTTCTTTATATAGCTTCGCAATCTTCTTTCCACCAAGTCCAGGGAGCTGCAGAAGAGGAATTAGCCCTTGAGGGACATCCTCCTTTAGCTCATTCAAAATGGATGTGCTCCCTTCCTTCATAAATTCATCAATTACAGCTGAAGTACCTTTTCCAATGCCTGATATTGTCATGAAATCGGTAATATTTTCTAATTGCTCATCATTTTCTGCTAGTGCTGCTGCCGCTTTGCGATAGGCTGCAATTTTGAAAGAATTCTCTCCCTTTAATTCCATATAAATTGCGATCGTTTCCAAATGTCGCACAACTTCTTTTTTCTTCACACTCATCTGTAACACCGCCTAAATTTCATTACTTTTTTGTCCGAAAATAAAGCAAGCATTTTTTGAAAATATTGTTGCATCCATTGATTTAATCATCCTAAAAAGAAAACTTCTCCACATTTAGAGAAGTTAAGAAGCGATATATGCAAACCACATCTCTTTTATTTGCTGTGAAAAAATGGGTGTATTATTAATAATCCCTTTCGCCATAAAAGAATCATCGATTAATGATTGGATGAAATCAATTGGTACGAGTGCAGCTATGTATAATAAAATAAAAATGATAAGATAGATTTCAAGGAATCCTAAAATACCGCCAGCCCATACATTTAACTGCTTTAGAATTGGTAAATTCGATACAAAATCAAGCATGCTACCAATAATTTGGAGAATGATTTTTACAGCCAAAAAAATCACGACAAAGGCGATGGCGCGATAATAAGCATCCTCTAAATTTGCATTATCAAAAAGCATTTGGGTTGTTGAATTACTGCCGAAGCTTGGATATGGAACCCATAATGTCAGCTTCGGAGAAAGCTCTTCATAATACATATTTGCAATAATAAAGGCGATAATGAAGCCTGTTAGATGGATTAATTGAAGAATGAATCCTCTTTTTAATCCAATGAAAAATCCTAAGATTAAAATAATCATAATGGCAAGGTCTAGCATGACTTATTCAGTCCTTTACTCTTTTTAATTCGGATTCAAGCCGTTCAATGTGTTCTAATGCCTTGAGATAATCATTAACAGCATTGACTGCCGTTAAAACGGCTAAATTACTGTTATCAAGATTTGAATTCTTCGAGCTGATTTCACGCATTTTCTCATCCACCATGGAAGCGACTAGACGAATATGGTTTTGGCCCTCATCGCCAATAATGACATATTGTTGTCCGAAAATATCAACACTTGTTCGTTTTTTTTGATTATTTGGCAATGCCCATGCCCCCATTCTTCTAGAATCCTAATCAATATCATAACACGAACACTAAAA
>JAEWDX010000265.1 GCA_023389895.1 Bacillota bacterium | reverse complement strand
CCTAAATGATTCCCATTTGGTCGTGCGATGTATCGCTGACGAAGCCTTCCTTGTCCTTTGGCAACGTCGGCACTTGCACGTCCTGTGTTTCGGAAAACCTCCGCTGATTGAGTTTCACTTTATGCTGAAGTTTTTCGTTCCTCGTCAATAACAGTACCATCTTCTAATAGAAGCTTCGGTGAAGAATTATCGATAACTGTTTCCTTCGTAATAATACATTTCTTAATATCATCGCGAGAAGGAAGTTCAAACATAACATCTAGCATGATTCCTTCAATAATTGATCGGAGACCGCGAGCCCCAGTTTTTCTTTCAATTGCTCTTTTCGCAATTTCAACTAATGCCTCTGCTTCAAAATCAAGCTCAACATTATCTAGCTCTAACATCTTCTGATATTGTTTAACGAGCGCATTTTTCGGCTTTGTCAAAATTTCAATTAACGCGCCTTCATCTAATGGTAAAAGACTTGCAATAACCGGAAGACGACCGATAAATTCCGGAATTAGACCGAATTTCAATAAATCTTCTGGTAAAATTTTTGATAATAACTCTTTATGCTCAACTTCATTTTGCTTCGACTCTGGACCAAAACCAATGACCTTTTGTCCTAAACGACGCTTTATAATTTGCTCGATCCCATCAAATGCGCCACCACAAATAAACAAAATATTCGTTGTATCAATTTGGATAAATTCCTGATGTGGATGCTTTCGTCCACCTTGTGGAGGTACACTTGCAACTGTGCCTTCTAATATTTTCAATAAAGCTTGCTGAACGCCTTCACCTGAAACATCTCTTGTAATAGATGGGTTCTCAGACTTGCGTGCAACCTTATCGATTTCATCAATATAGATTATTCCCTTTTCTGCTTTTTCTACATCATAATCTGCTGATTGAATAAGCTTCAATAGAATATTTTCTACATCCTCGCCAACATATCCAGCCTCGGTTAAAGAGGTTGCATCTGCAATCGCAAAGGGAACATTCAAAATACGTGCTAAAGTTTGAGCAAGTAATGTTTTCCCACTACCTGTTGGCCCGATCATAACGATATTACTCTTTGATAATTCAACATCGTCAATTTTGCTATTAGAGTTAATCCGCTTGTAATGATTATAAACAGCGACAGATAAAGATTTCTTTGCCTGCTCCTGTCCAATTACATACTCATCAAGGATATCGCGAATTTCTGCTGGTTTTGGAATATCCTTAAACTCGACCTCTTCTTCTGTACCAAGCTCTTCTTCAACAATTTCTGTACAAAGCTCAATACATTCATCACATATATATACACCTGGTCCAGCTACAAGCTTACGGACCTGATCCTGCGTTTTTCCACAAAAAGAACATTTTAATTGCCCTTTTTCATCATTAAATTTAAACAAATATCGTCACCCCTTGAAAAACTTCAATCATTAATTCATTCTAAGTTATGTATTGCATTGTACCATATATTCATAATGGACAGGAAATGATAATGCTCAGAACAAAAGCGGAAACTTCGAACAATCAAAGTTCAGATTATTCCTGCAATCAATATTTTGCCGGAGCATTTCTTTATGCTATGTATTAAAGACTTGTTCTAACTAAGCTTAACCATATTTGGTCAAATTAAATCAATAGATTTCATCCAAATTATTCATATGTATTCAATCTAATTAAGAATTATACTAATAAAACATTGTCCATTTTATAAAACAAGGCACGATAACATCGCGCCTTGTTCATTATGTTATTAGCTATTAAATCGTTTTACTATTCTCAATAAGGAAATCAATTGCTTTTTTCACTTGAAGATCTGCTCTTACCCCTTCAAGGCTACCTAAAGCTTGAGTAATATTTTCAACAGTCATATTATACATTTCTGCCATTTTGCTTAACTCAGCTGAAACTTCCTCTACAGTAACCTCAATGTTTTCAGCTTTTACAATTGCTTCAAGCGTTACATTCATGCGTACGCGCTTTCCTGCTTCTTCTTTCATTTGCTCACGCAATGCATCCTCGTCTTGACCAGAGAACTGGAAGTATAAGTCAAGATTCATTCCCTGCATTGATAAACGTTGTTCAAATTCTTTAACCATGCGGTCAACTTCATTTTCAACCATTACTTCTGGAATATCCATTTCTGCATTTTCAGTAGCTTTCTCAACAAGAGTATCTTGTACGAAATGTTCAGCCTCATGCTTTTTATTATGCTCTAGGCGATCTTTTACTTTTTCCTTAAGAGCAGCTAAAGTCTCAACCTCTTCGTCAACATCTTTCGCAAACTCATCATCTAATGCTGGAAGCTCCCTCGCTTTAATTTCATGAACTGTTACTTTAAATAGAGCAGACTTACCTGCTAATTCAGCTGCATGATATTCTTCTGGGAAAGTGACTTCCACATCTTTAGATTCACCAGAGCCTACACCTACTAATTTCTCCTCAAAGCCAGGGATGAACTGACCAGAGCCAAGTTCAAGGGAGAAGTTTTCAGCTTTTCCGCCTTCAAATGCTTCTCCATCGACAAAGCCTTCGAAATCGATAACAACTGTATCGCCTTCCTCTGCCTTGCCTTCTTCTTTAACAACAAGCTCAGCCTGTTTCTCTTGCATAGACTTTAATTCATTGTCTACATCTTCTTCTGTTACTTCAGTATCAAACTTTTCAACTTCAAGTCCTTTATATTCACCAAGCTTTACTTCAGGCTTAAGCGTAACTTTTGCTGTAAAAATTAAGCTCTTTCCTTTTTCGATTTGCTCAACGTCAATTTCAGGACGATCTACTGGCTCAACACCCGTTTCTTCAATTGCATTTGCATAAGCATCTGGTAAAAGATAATCAACTGCATCTTGATAAAGTGATTCAATACCGAAACGCTTTTCAAACATTCCACGTGGCATTTTTCCTTTACGGAAACCAGGTACATTAATTTGTTTGACGACTTTTTTAAATGCAGCGTCTAAACCTTCGTTTACTTTTTCTGCGTCTACTTCGATTGTAAGAACCCCAAGGTTCCCTTCTAGTTTTTCAAATTTTGCCGACATACGATTATTTCCCTCCAACGATCTATTGTCATTTCATTCATAGCGAATTGATAAAAATATAGCTTTCTTGAAACGTATAAATCATCCTATTTACATCTACAACCATTATATTATACCACACAAGCCCATTCTTTCAACATTGAAGCTAAAAATTGGGTGATGAAATTTCTTCTATTTTCATTAAGACTAGACCAGCTCTCATCAAATCTTCATCCTTTACATTATATAAAATAGCTAATTCCTCTAAATGATGGGGAATTCCTTGATATTCGGCAGCAAGTGAATGATATGCCGCCGCCCAAACAGTATCCTTATACGGCTCTAACTGAAAAGGATAAATGATAAAAAACTGTCGCTCAATTAAGCCTTTTAATTGTTCAAGAAGAATGGGGTCTTCATGCTCTAGCTTTTCCTCTAATAGCTGGAAAAGTTTTGCTTTCTGTGGTTGAGGATCAGATATTTTCAACCCTGCTGGAATAACAGAAATTTCCCTATTCAATTTCTCAAGCAAAATTTCCTTATCATACTCCTGCTCTGTTAAAATATTTAAGAGCATCGTTTTAAAGAAAGCATCCCCCTCTTCTAATTGAAGGTACTGCCTTATCTCATCCAAAAAAGGACGAATATTTATTTCTGAAAGCTTTGCAACAAGCTGGATTTGCACTTCTTGATCTTTATAAGAAATAAGATTAAGTTCCTTCGTTATGATTGTAGTCGCATTCTTTTCTTCCTCAATTATCGGAGCCGACGCCTCCATTGTCCTACTAAATTGCAGCATACGAGTAAAATGCTCAAATTTCTCTTTCGAAATCTCTCGTTCTTCTAACAAAACTTCAATCGTTGTCACAATCTCATGATATTGATGAAGCTGAACGAGAATCGTAATGTAAATCTCAACAACTTGAAGATAATCCCCAATCCCCTTTTGCAGCATTTCATTTGCAAGTTCCTTTGCCTTTAGGAGCATTCCTGATTCAAAATAGGCGAGAACTAGTCCAATAAGAATATCATGATTTTCCGAATCTAATTGTAATGCCTCTTCGAGATAATCGACTGCTTCACGATGCTTTTTTTGCTGTAAGCTTTCAAGCCCTTTTGCTAGAAGTCTTTTTTCAAGGTCTGGAAAAAGGATAACTTTGTTATTTAAATTTCTCCTAGCTCGCTCTTTCATTGTTAATACGCCTCAAATCTTATTAATTTGAAATTAGTTTAGCATGATCATCTTGAAAAGACAAAAAGATTCACAGCGGTGACTGCGAATCTTTACTATTTCGAAACTTTAAGTGATTAAGCATTGGATTGTTCATATGCGCTAATTTTATTTTCTAATTGCATCGTGATTTCAATTTCATCCCAGCCATTTATCAGCATATTTTTCCAGTAAATATTAATCGGAAATTTTGTAATAAAGCCGTTCTGGTCAGAGATTGTTTCATTTTCGAGATTGATTACTAGCTTATAAGGCTGATTTTTAGCTTCAGTTAATAAATAGGCTACTTCATCCGGCTTAAGCTGTATTGGAAGGATTCCATTTTTCAAACAGTTTTGATGAAAAATATCTGCAAATGTTGGGGCGATAATTGCTTTAAATCCATAGTCTAACAATGCCCATGGTGCGTGCTCCCTTGAAGAACCACATCCGAAATTTTCATTCGCGATTAGTATTTCCGCACCTTGCATTTCTGGAGAATTTAATTCAAATTCAGGATTTAGTTCTCCATCCTTCTTATAGCGCCAATCATAGAATAAAAACTTCCCGAAACCCGTTTTCTCAATTCTTTTTAAAAATTGTTTTGGAATAATTTGATCGGTGTCGACATTTGCTCGATCTAATGCTACTGCCTTTCCAACTAACACTTTAAATCCAGTCAATTCAGATTCCTCCTTTTAAAAAATCATGTTGAATTTTTTCAAACTGTTTCAGCAATAAGCGATTCACTAACATCAACGAATTTACCATTTATTGCTGCAGCTGCTGCCATAAGAGGACTGACTAAATGGGTTCTCGCACCCGATCCTTGCCGGCCTTCAAAATTTCGATTTGAAGTGGACGCACAATGTTCTCCGCTAGGAACAATATCATTATTCATACTTAAACACATACTACAGCCTGAATCACGCCATTCAAACCCTGCTTGCTTAAAAATAATATCGAGTCCCTCTAATTCTGCCTGTTTCTTTACTTGCTGTGAGCCAGGAACAATGAGTGCTCTCACATTTGAATGAACCATTTTTCCTTTTGCAAATGCAGCTACTTGACGTAGATCTTCAATTCTTGAATTTGTACATGAGCCAATGAATACGTGCTGAATTTCGATGTCTTGAATTTTTTGTCCTTCTTGGAGCCCCATGTATTCAAGTGCCCTTGCCAACGATTTCTTTTCTAATTCTGTTTGGCAATCCGCAAATGCAGGAATGCTTTCATTTACCTTTGCAGTCATTGCTGGATTCGTCCCCCAGCTAACCATCGGTGCGATATCATCGGCATCTATTGAGACTACCTTATCGTAAACGGCATCATCATCTGACACTAGCTGCCGCCAATTTTCAACAGCTTCTTCGAAAGCTTTTCCAATAGGGGTATATTTTCTTCCTTTTATATAGGAAAAAGTCGTTTCATCTGGGCTAACCAATCCCGCCCTTGCCCCAGCCTCGATCGACATATTACAAATTGTCATTCTTTCTTCCATCGTCATGCTTCGAATCGTATCACCACAATATTCGATAATATAGCCTGTTCCAAAATCAATGCCATATTTCGCTAGAATATAGAGGATAACATCTTTTGCAGTAACACCGTGTTTCAATTTTCCGTTAATATCAAGCTTTAATGTTTTCGGTTTCGCCCGCCAAATTGTCTGTGTAGCCATCACATGCTCAACTTCACTCGTCCCGATTCCAAAAGCAATCGAACCAAAAGCACCATGTGTAGAAGTATGGCTATCCCCACAAACAATCGTCGTCCCCGGTTGTGTTAATCCAAGTTCAGGTCCAATAACATGAACAATCCCTTGATCTGGACTATCAATCCCCGCTAATTGAATGCCAAACTCAAGGCAGTTTTTTTCCAGTGTTGTCATTTGATTTAAAGCTACCTCGTCCTTTATTTCATATCGATTATCAGTAGGAATATTATGATCAACAGTAGCAAATGTTTTATCAGGTCTCCTCACCTTACGCCCCTTCATTCTTAAGCCTGAAAAAGCTTGCGGAGATGTAACCTCATGAACGAGATGCAGATCAATATACAATAAATCAGGTTTTCCTTCTTCTTGGTGGACGATATGTTCTTCCCATATTTTATCAATAATTGATTGTCCCATTTTATACATCCTCCCTTAAAAGAAACACGACCATATAGGTCGTGGATGGTTTTTCTAATTGTCTAGCAGTCGCCTCAGCTTTTCTATGTCTAGCTTTGGCTCCTAGCCCCGACGTACAGGACGTACTAGTGTCGACAATTCGACAGGACGTCGAGGTTTTGTCGACCTCGAGGTCATAAGCCAATCCATCATGAAGGTTAAAGAACAACCTTCACGCTGGCTCGTCTTATGCTTGTCGGGGCTAACCAGTCGCCTCAGCTTTTCTATGCATAAGCGCTCATGATGTTCATAATGGCTTCGTTGTCAAGGACGGTTGCTTTTATTTCTGCGATCATTTCTGTCGTTGAAACAGATTTTTTGCCAAATGTCATAATGTCATTTGTTCGATAGCCCATATCAAGCACTTGATTTACTGCATTTTCAATTGCTTTTGCCTCTTCCTTCATTTCAAAAGATAGCCGAAGCATCATTGCAGCTGAAAGAATTGTCGCGATAGGATTGGCAATGCTTTTTCCTTCAATATCAGGTGCAGAGCCATGGATAGGTTCATATAAATAAGGACCATTTTCAGAGAGACTCGCTGAGGGCAGCATTCCGAGTGAGCCTGTTAGTACTGAAGCCTCATCACTTAAAATATCGCCGAATAAATTTTCTGTCACGACAACATCAAATTGCTTAGGTCGTCTAACTAATTGCATTGCAGCGTTGTCAACGAGCATATGCTCTAAAGCTACATTAGGATGCTCCTGTGCAATCTCCTCCGCAACCTCCCTCCACATTCGACTAGATTCTAATACATTTGCTTTATCAACTGATGTAACCTTTCCACCACGTTCCTCCGCTAATTGGAATGCAAGTTTTATCACCCGATCCATTTCTTCCTTCTTATAAAAAAGCGTATCAACAACGGCATCCTCTCCGTCTCTCACAGTCCGTTCACTAGGCTTTCCAAAGTATAAGCCGCCTGTTAATTCTCTTACCATTAGCATATCTACATCCTCAATCACTTCTTTACGAAGTGGTGATGAATCTACAAGACTTGCATAATAAGTAGTTGGCCTTAAGTTAGCATATAAGTTTAACTCTTTCCGAATTTTTAATAGCCCACGTTCTGGACGAAGGTGAACGGGCTGACTTTCCCATTTCGGCCCACCAACTGCTCCTAATAAAACCGCATCGCTTTGTTTGCATAACTGGACTGTCTCATCGGGCAGTGGGTTTCCAACTGCATCAATTGCTTCACCACCAATTTTCCCATATTGAAACGTGAATTGGTGGCCAAAACGCTCTCCAACAGCTTGTAAAATTTCAATTGCACCTTTTACCACTTCTTTACCGATTCCATCACCAGGTAGTACAGCGATACGCTTTTTCATTATTACCCCTCCGTCATCATTTTTATTGATTCATTGCATTTAGAACTGGAGCCTTATTTTTCATATAAATAACGCGGTTAACTGCATTTAAATATGCTTTTGTTGAAGCTTCTAGAACGTCCTGTGCAAGCCCTCGTCCACTTGTTTCCATATCCATATATTTCATGCTTACATAAACTTGCGCTAATGCATCTCGACCAGCCCCAACAGATTGAATGCGATAGTCTAGTAAATCTATTTCCCCATCCATACATTTTTCTAATGTATTGTAAAGAGCCTCAATGCTTCCTGCACCTGTACCTGCCTCTTGAACAATTTCTTTCTCAAGACCAGTTAATGTAACGGTTGCAGTTGGAACTTGATTTGTACCATATTGAACTTGAATTTGGATTAGCTCGTAGAAACGTTCCTCCGCAGAAAGTCTATCTCCAAGTACAAGGGCAATAATATCTTCATCCGTTATTTCTTTTTTGCGGTCGGCAAGATCCTTGAAGGCAGTGAACAATGATTTTATATCTTTATCTGGAACACTTAGTCCTAGCTCATTTAAACGATTTTTAAAAGCATGTCGTCCAGAATGCTTTCCAAGAACTAATGAATTCGACTGGAAACCAACAAGCTCTGGTAGGATAATTTCATACGTTGTCTTTTCTTTTAATACGCCATCTTGATGAATTCCCGATTCATGGGCAAATGCGTTTCTGCCAACAACTGCTTTATTTGCAGGTACTATCATTCCTGTAAGCTTGCTAACAAGACTACTTGTTCGGCTAATTTCCTGTAAATTCAACCTTGTTGATGCCTTGTAATAGTCGTTACGAATATGCAAAGCAACTGCAAATTCTTCGAGTGCTGCATTACCTGCTCTTTCACCGATTCCATTTATTGTTCCTTCTACTTGTGTTGCCCCGTTTTCAATCGCAACAAGAGAATTTGCAATTGCCATTCCAAGATCATCATGGCAATGAGTAGATAAGGATATCCTATTAATAGAAGGAACATGTTCTCTTAAATAGTTAAAAATCGCTCCATATTCCTGTGGCGTACCATAGCCGACTGTATCAGGGATATTGATTACCCGTGCTCCCGCCTGAATAACCTTCTCTACTATTTCAGCTAAAAATGGCAGCTCTGTTCTTGAAGCATCTTCAGCAGACCATTGAATAATCGGAAATTTCTTCGCTGCATATTTCACCGTATTCACAGCTGTTTCAATGACTTCTTCCTTCGACATTTTCAATTTATATTGCCGATGAATGGGCGAGGTAGCAAGGAATGTATGAAGCCTTGGCTCGGTCCCATCTTTCAATGATTCCCATGCGGCATCAATATCGGAAATAACACTTCTAGCAAGCCCTGTAATGGAACAATTTTTAATCGTTTGGGCGATTTTCTGGACAGATGTAAAATCTCCTTTTGATGCTGCAGGAAAACCAGCCTCTATAATAT
>JAEWDX010000254.1 GCA_023389895.1 Bacillota bacterium | reverse complement strand
TTTCGAAGCAGGAGCTTTTTCATTATAAAGAATAAATGGTGTTTGCATCCTAACAGCCTGTTGAATGACTCTATCATCAGGAACCATTCCTAAATGAAGTGAATCTCTTCCTAGAAAATTTTTCATCACTTTAGAGATTCTCGTATATGTTTGCTGCCCTTCCTTTTCTGAGTGTATTCGATTCACTATAATGTAAAAAGGAATTGTATCATCCATTAAATGGATATGTTTCATCATCGCATAGGCGTCTGTCATAGAAGTCGGCTCTGGTGTCGTAATAACGATGATTTCTTGAACAGATAGAATAAATTTTAATGTTGCATCTGTAACGCCTGCACCCATATCAAAAATAACAAAGTCATATTCTTCAAAGAGCCCTGTTAGTTCATTCGTAAATTTTTCGACTAATCGATCATCTATTCCGATTAAATGATTAAGTCCAGAGCCACCAGCAATATATTCCAATCCTTCTGTTCCTGCCATAATCGCATTTTTTAAGGAGACTCGTCCTTCAAAAAAGTCAACGATCGAATAGTCAGATGACTTTCCCATGAGAATATCGAGGTTTCCCATTCCCAAGTCTAAATCAAATAACAATACTTTATATCCTTTTCGAATGAGAGAAAGGGAGAAATTTAATGAAAGATTAGATTTACCAACTCCACCTTTCCCACTCACAACAGCTAGAGTACGAGGGGACTTAAGAACTCTTTCATTTTGAACTCTACTAAGTTTTAAACGCAATTCTTCTGCCTGGTCTTTCATCCTACTCGACCCCAATAATCGTTTTTGCAATTAAATTAGGCCTTGCTGCCAGCATATCATCTGGAACATTCTGCCCATTTGTGATATAAGCGACACCTTTTCCATTTTTTAAGATCATATTATACATAGCCCCATAGCTTGATGTTTCGTCTGCTTTCGTAAAAATCAATCTATCAATATTAATAATGGAAAATTGACGATAAATATCATTCATATCCCGTTGCTTAGCTGTCAAGGAAAGAACAAGGAAGGTTTCGCTTTCATTATCAAAATTAATAACCTCTTTTAATTCCTCAACATATTGCTTATTGCGAAAGTTTCTACCCGCTGTATCGATTAAGACGACATCATAATCAAGAAAGCTTGTTGTCGCTTTCTTAAAATCTTCAATAGAGTAGCAAACTTCCATTGGAACATTTAAAATTTTCGCATATGTTTTCAACTGGTCGATCGCTGCAATCCGATATGTATCTGTTGTGATAAAGGCAACTTTCTTTTTATGGTTAATCACACAGTCAGCTGCAATTTTCGCTAATGTAGTTGTTTTTCCAACACCTGTTGGACCAACAACATTGATGAATTTTTTTGAAAAGGAGATTCCACCAAATGGGATATGTTCAATTTTATCTGTCAATTCTTTCTCAAGCCAAGTATAAATTTCATCAATTGATGCATTAGCACCACTCATATACCATTTTTCCATTAGCGTATTTAAAAGTGATTCCTGAACGGACAGGTCAATCTCTTGATCAATTAATATTTTTTGCATCATTTGCAAAACCGATGGATACGGAGAAGCTGCCCCATTTTTTTCAATCGTTAAATTCGTAATCATCGCCTTTAATTCATTTAATTCTTTCACCACTTCTTCAGAGGGCTTCTGCTTACTCTCTTTGATGGCAAGCTCCGAAAATCCCGTCTTTGCCTGAATTGAACTTATTTCAGATGGTCTCTTCTGCTTCACAATTGGCATTTGCTGTTTTTTCGGCATTTCGTCAATCGCAGCTAGGACTTCAATATTGCGCTTTTTAAAAAGACCAAGAAATCCACCCGTGTGGACTTCTCTTGAATTTAATATGACAGCCTCACTACCAAGTTCTGAACGAATTTGCTTCATCGCATTCGCCATAGATGAAGCAACATATTTTTTTACTTTCATCCTATATTCACCACCCCAACACTCTGAACTTCAACATTTGCCTCAAGCTCATTATAAGAAAGGATTGGTATTTGCGGGAAATACCTTTCTGTTAACTGCCTTACATACATTCTAACAGCAGGTGAACATAAGACAATTGGTGTTTGCTCGATAAGTGATAGCTGCTCAACCTGTGAAGCAATTGATTCTAAAATTTCCTGTGAAGAACCCGGATCAATTGATAAATAATTGCCATGCTCTGTTTGTTGAATGCCATCAGCAATTAATTTCTCCACTTTTCCTGATAAAGTAACAACTTTTAGAGAATCACCTATTTGCGAAAATTGATGGGTAATTTGTCTTGCTAGTGCCTGCCTAACATATTCTGTTAATAAGTCCGTATCACTTGTGACTTTCCCAAAATCAGCTAATGTTTCGAATATAATTGGTAAGTTTCGAATCGATACATTTTCTTTCAATAATTTAGATAATACCTTTTGAACTTCCCCAACTGATAATGGGTTAGGCGTAACCTCTTCGACAAGAATTGGATAACTTTCATTAAGATGATCAATTAATTGCTTTGTCTCCTGACGTCCAATTAACTCATGGGCATTATTTTTGATCAATTCTGTAATATGTGTTGAAACGACTGAAGGAGGGTCAACAACCGTATAACCAAATATTTCTGCCTGTTCCTTCATATCTTCTGTAATCCACTTCGCTGGCAGCCCAAATGAAGGTTCAATCGTATCGATCCCTTCAATTGAATCGTCCTCAATCCCAGGACTCATCGCAAGATAATGATCGAGCAGTAATTCACCGCGAGCCATTTCATTTCCTTTTATTTTCAGACGATATTCATTTGGCTGAAGCTGGATATTATCCCGGATTCTAACGACCGGAATCACAAGCCCAAGCTCAATTGCAAGTTGACGGCGAATCATTACAATACGATCAAGTAGATCTCCACCTTGACTCGCATCCGCAAGTGGAATTAAGCCATAGCCAAATTCGAATTCAATTGGATCGACATTTAATAAGCTAACGACGCTTTCAGGACTTTTCATTTCGCCAGTTTCTAATTCTTCATCCATTTCTGGCAATAATTCTTTGTCGGTTTCAGGCGAACGAGTAATCATATAACCACCAAAAACTAAAAGACTGGCAATTGGCACTGTTAAAAAATTACTAATCGGAGTAAATAAACCGAACATTAAAATGGTGGCACCTGTTACATAGAGCATTTTCGGATAGGCAAATAATTGAGCTATAATGTCACTACCAAGATTACCATCTGATGCTGCTCTTGTTACAATAATACCTGTTGCAGTAGAAATTAATAAAGCCGGGATTTGGCTGACAAGACCATCACCAACCGTTAGTAAAGAGAACTTTAATGCAGCTTCGCCAATCGGCAGTCCAAACTGCATCATTCCAATAATAATCCCAAATATTAGGTTAATAATAACAATGATAATCCCAGCAATTGCGTCCCCTTTAACAAACTTACTTGCCCCATCCATAGAACCGTAAAAATCAGCTTCCCTACTAACTTTTTCTCTTCTAGCACGAGCTTCCTGCTCAGAGATCATTCCTGCATTTAAGTCAGCATCAATGCTCATTTGTTTACCTGGCAT
>JAEWDX010000210.1 GCA_023389895.1 Bacillota bacterium | reverse complement strand
TTATTTTGTTTGTAAGTCCATTGCTCGGGCAAAGGTCGCGGGAGCTAAAGATGCTTCAGAGCAGATTTTAGAGGATGCCAAGCGAGAAGCTGATGCATTAAAGAAAGAAGCTCTGTTAGAGGCAAAGGATGAAATTCACAAGCTTCGTACAGAAGCTGAACGTGAAATTCGTGATCGAAGAAATGAATTCCAAAAACAAGAAAATCGATTACTACAAAAAGAAGAAAATCTTGATCGAAAAGATGAAACGTTAGATAAACGTGAAAACCAATTAGAGAAGAGGGACGATTCTCTTAACAAAAGACAACAGCATATTGAAGATATGGAAAGCAAAGTGGACGAGATGGTGCGAGCTGGGCAAGCTGAGTTAGAGCGAATCTCCGGCTTAACTCGCGAAGAAGCTAAGTCCATCATTCTTAAGCAAGTTGAGCAAGAAGTTGCTCACGAAGCCGCAATAATGATAAAAGAGAGCGAAATGAGAGTTAAAGAAGAAGCCGATAAAAAGGCGAAAGATATTTTGTCGTTAGCAATTCAACGCTGTGCTGCAGATCATGTTGCTGAGACAACTGTATCTGTTGTAACCCTTCCAAATGATGAAATGAAAGGAAGGATTATTGGACGTGAGGGACGAAATATCCGGACACTTGAAACACTTACAGGTATCGATCTTATTATAGATGATACACCTGAAGCTGTTATTTTATCTGGCTTTGATCCAATTCGTCGTGAGACGGCTCGATTAGCTTTAGATAAGCTTGTACAGGATGGTCGCATACATCCTGCTCGGATTGAAGAGATGGTTGATAAAGCGCGTAGGGAAGTTGATGAGCATATCCGAGAAATTGGCGAACAAACAACTTTCGAAATCGGCGTTCACGGTCTTCATCCTGACCTTATTAAAATCCTTGGTCGTCTTAAATTCCGGACAAGCTATGGTCAAAATGTTCTAAAGCATTCGATTGAAGTTGCACAATTAGCCGGTATTCTGGCAGCAGAACTAGGACAGGACGAAGGATTGGCTCGTCGTGCTGGACTGCTTCATGATATTGGGAAAGCAATTGACCATGAGGTGGAAGGAAGCCATGTGGAGATTGGGGTAGAACTGGCAACAAAATATAAAGAGAACCCAATCGTAATTAATAGTATTGCTTCACACCATGGTGATACGGAACCTACATCAATTATTGCTGTTCTCGTCGCTGCAGCCGATGCTTTGTCAGCTGCAAGACCTGGTGCAAGAAGAGAAACACTTGAGAATTATATACGTCGTCTTGAGAAGCTTGAAGAAATCTCTGAATCATATGAAGGTGTTGAGAAATCTTTTGCTATTCAAGCTGGACGTGAAGTACGAATATTAGTTAAGCCAGACCAAATTGATGATTTAGAAGCACATCGATTGGCTAGGGATATTCGGAAAAAGATTGAAGAAGAACTTGATTATCCTGGCCATATTAAAGTCACAGTTATCCGTGAAACAAGGGCTGTGGAATATGCAAAATAAAGCGGTGCAAAAGCATCGCTTTTTTGTACGGATAAATTGTCAACAAAGGTGAAGCATGATTCGTCGAATCATGCTTCACCTTTCCAAGGCTTGCCGATCGCTGAGTTTTCTTATGTGATTAAAACAAGTTAAGATTATGATACACTTAGAAAAACAGAAAGGACTTGAATATGAATATTTTGTTTGTTGGAGACGTTGTTGGTTCACAAGGTCGGGAAATGATAGATGAGTATGTTCCAAAGCTTAAAGAAAAGTATCGCCCGCAAATTACGATTATCAATGGTGAGAATGCTGCAGGAGGAAAAGGAATTACGGAGAGAATCTATCGGGGATTTCTAGAAGTAGGTGCTCAGGCTGTAACGCTTGGTAATCATACATGGGATAACAGGGAAATTTTCGATTTCATAGAGACGGCGAAGTATTTAGTACGCCCAGCTAATTTTCCAATAAATAATCCAGGCAAGGGAATTGTTTATCTTAAATATAATTCTCAGGAAATAGCGATTATTAGTTTACAAGGTAGAACCTTTATGCCAGTGATCGATTGCCCATTTCAAAAAGCTGATGAATTAATTGAGGAAGCAAGTAAAAGGACACCGTTCATCTTTGTTGATTTCCATGCGGAGGCAACGAGTGAAAAGCAGGCGATGGGTTGGTATTTAGATGGGAGGGTGTCAGCAGTTATCGGTACGCATACACATGTCCAAACAGCTGATAATCGAATCTTACCAAGTGGTACTGCTTACATGTCTGATGTCGGCATGACAGGTTCTTACGATGGCATATTAGGGATGGAAAGAGAAGTTGTTTTAAAAAGGTTTTTAACAAATCTTCCTGTTAGATTTGAAGTTCCAAAGGATGGTCGTAAACAATTAAGTGCAGTATTAATTATGCTTGATTCAAAAACTGGAAAAGCAAAGAAAATTGAGCGGATACTCATTAATGATGATCATCCATTTTATTCTTAAGCAAGCCGCCTCCGCTTTTCGATGTCTAGCTCCAGCGACTATCCCCTCGAGGTCACAAGCCAATCAGCTCAGAAAGGTAAAAAGCACCTTTCAGATCTGCTCGTCTTGTGCTTGTCGGGGATAAGCAAGTCGCTTCCGCTTTTCAATTTATTTTGTCCAAGCTGGAATATGTGATTTAATTGCTGAATATAGTAGCAATGGAATGGTTTATTCCTAACATGCTCATTCGAATAAGCAAGAAGAGATTTGCTTTTTTCAAGGGGGAAAACAAGGAGGAGCTAGGAATGGAAATATTAAAGGTTTCAGCAAAGTCTAATCCTAATTCTGTAGCTGGTGCGCTTGCTGGGGTTCTGCGTGAAAGAGGAGGCGCAGAAATCCAAGCGATTGGAGCGGGTGCATTGAATCAGGCGGTAAAAGCAGTAGCAATCGCGAGAGGATTTGTGGCGCCTAGCGGAGTGGATTTGATTTGTATTCCTGCATTCACGGATATTAAGATTGATGGAGAAGAGCGTACAGCAATAAAACTTATTGTTGAACCAAGGTAGGAGAAAAGTGGAAGCGCCTTATTTACTTTTTGAAGTGGATAGGCGCTTCTGCTATAAATGCTTGCTTATAAAAGAATTCAAAAAGGCTTGATTGCAAAAAAATGCAAACAAGTCTTTTCTTTACATTAAATACGATAACGATCATTTTGCCTTTGTGAACTTAATAGAATCGTATGTTTAAGGGGAAAATAAATTATTCATATTTTCGACAAAAATAAGATGAAAGGGTTGCATTTTTTGAGACTTAGGGCTAGAATTGAAAGCGTTTAGTACACAATCAAAATCAAAAAATAATCAAGGAATGAATAATGGATGATTTTGTTTACGTACTTAACTTACTTAATGAAAACGTTTTTATATATTTCTTAACGTATCCAAAGGGGTGTACGAAATGATCAATCAACTTTCATGGAAAGTTGGAGGGCAGCAAGGGGAAGGTATTGAAAGTACAGGCGAAATTTTTTCAATTGCGCTAAATCGACAAGGCTACTATCTGTATGGATATCGCCACTTTTCATCACGTATTAAAGGTGGACATACAAATAATAAGATCCGAGTGAGCACGAAACAAGTTCGCTCTATTTCTGATGATCTTGATATATTGGTAGCATTTGATCAAGAAACAATTGATTTAAACTACAAAGAGCTTCATGACAAAGGGATTATCATTGCAGATGCAAAGTTTAATCCGAAAAAGCCTGAAGATACAAAGGCTTCTATGTACAGTATTCCTTTCACGGAATTAGCTACTGAGCTAGGAACATCTCTTATGAAAAACATGGTAGCAGTTGGGGCATCTTGTGCAGTATTAAACTTGAATATTAACGTATTTGAAGAAGTTGTGCAAGAGATTTTTGGAAGAAAAGGCCAACAAGTGGTGGATAAAAATATGGAAGCCATCAAGGCTGGTTTTGATTTCATGAAAGAAAATCTCAGTGATCCAACAGAAATAATGGAACTTGAAAAAGCGGATGGTAAGAAGCGTTTATATATGATTGGAAATGATGCAATTGCTCTTGGAGCACTAGCCGGTGGCTGTCGATTTATGGCAGCATATCCCATTACGCCTGCATCAGACATAATGGAATATTTAATTAAAAAGCTACCTCCTGTTGGTGGTGCAGTGATTCAAACGGAGGATGAAATTGCCGCTGTTACAATGACAATCGGGGCAAACTATGGTGGTGTCCGTGCTCTAACTGCAACTTCAGGTCCAGGGCTTTCATTGAAAATGGAAGCAATCGGTTTATCGGGTATGACTGAAACACCATTAGTTATTATTGATACACAGCGTGGTGGTCCATCAACAGGATTACCAACGAAGCAAGAGCAATCCGATCTAATGGCTGTTATTTATGGTACACATGGTGAAATTCCGAAAATCGTTTTAGCACCAAGTACGGTTCAAGAAGCTTTCTATGATACAGCTGAAGCCTTTAACCTTGCGGAAGAATATCAATGTCCAGTCATTATTCTTTCAGACTTGCAGCTTTCTTTAGGTAAGCAAACAGTCGAACCACTTGACAATAGTAAGGTTGAAATCCGCCGTGGGAAGCTTGTTTCAGAGGAATTACCAGAAATTGAAAATAGCGGTTATTTTAAACGCTATGAAGTAACAGAGGATGGTATTTCTCCTCGTACGATTCCTGGTATGAAAAATGGTATTCATCATGTTACGGGTGTTGAGCATGATGAAACAGGTAAGCCTTCTGAATCAGCGATTAATCGTAAAACACAAATGGATAAGCGTTTCCGTAAAATAGAAAAAATTAAATTTGATACACCAGTTTACAAGAATGCTCCTCATGAAGAAGCAGATTTATTAATTGTTGGTTTTAATGCAACAAGAGGTATTATCGAAGAGGCTATGGGTCGTTTAGAAGATGATGGTCTAAAGGTAAATCACGCACAGGTGCGTTTAATCCATCCATTCCCGACAGATGAAATAATGCCGCTTATTAAGTCTGCGAAGAAGATTGCAGTTGTTGAAAATAATGCAACTGGGCAATTGGCAAATCTTATGATGATGAACGTCGGAAATGCTGATAAGATTCAAAAAATATTAAAGTACGACGGAAATCCATTCTTGCCACATGAAATTCATACAAGATGCAAGGAGTTGTTCTAAATGGCAACATTTAAAGATTTTCGAAATAGTGTAAAGCCAAATTGGTGTCCTGGATGTGGAGATTTCTCCGTTCAAGCGGCTATCCAGCGGGCAGCGGCAAATGTTGGACTTGATCCTCATAATTTAGCGGTTATTTCAGGTATCGGATGTTCCGGACGGATTTCAGGATATATTAATTCATATGGTGTTCATAGTATTCATGGTCGTTCACTTCCAATTGCTCAAGGTGTGAAAATGGCAAACCGTGATTTAACCGTGATTGCTTCAGGTGGAGATGGTGATGGCTATGCTATCGGTATGAGCCATACAATCCATTCAATTCGTCGTAATATTAACATTACGTATATTGTGATGGATAACCAAATTTACGGATTAACAAAAGGGCAAACATCACCAAGGTCAGCCGTAGGCTTCAAAACGAAATCAACGCCAGAAGGCTCAATCGAGCAAGCGATCTCACCTATGAAGATGGCATTAACAGCTGGTGCTACTTTCGTTGCGCAAAGCTTTTCAACTGATTTGAAGGATTTAACAGCTTTAATTGAAGCTGGGATTAATCATGATGGTTTCTCATTAATTAACGTTTTCAGTCCTTGTGTAACGTATAATAAAGTGAATACGTACGATTGGTTTAAAGAAAACTTAACGAAATTAAGTGATATTGAAGACTATGATTCCTCAAATCGTGAAATGGCAATGCAAACCTTGATGAGACATGATGGTTTAGTGACAGGTCTTATTTATCAAGACAAAGAAAGAAAGTCTTATCAAGAGCTATTAAAAGGCTATGCTGAAACTCCATTAACGGAAGCAGAATTAACACTAGATCAAACTCATTTTGATAAATTAGTAGCAGAATTTATGTAATCGTATTGATTACATGATAGATAATGATAGAGGGTGCTGTCCGATAAGTGACAGCACCTTTTATTTTTCCGCTCGACAACTCTTTTTCACTTATTCTAATTTTCTCGTGACGATTATTACGACATCATCATGAGAAATTCGATAAAATCACTTTGTCTGTTAATTATTTAAACGTGGCTATCATTGGATTTTTATTGTTTTCAAGTAGTAAAGGCTTTATACTAAAGTAATGTGTGTACAATCGAAAACGTATACAAAATAGAGATTATTTTAGCAAAATGAAAGGAGTCAAACAAATGAATGAAAAGCAACGACTAGAAGCTCAGCAAGTGCAGGCTGCTAATCCATCGGACAAAAAATCCGCAAAGGATTATAGTAAGTACTTTGAAACGGTATATACACAGCCTTCCTTAAAAGAAGCAAAAAAACGCGGGAAGGAAGAAGTGAAATATCATAAGGATTTTGATATTCCAGAAGAATTCTTTGAAATGGGTAAGGGACGAAAGTTTTATATTCGCACATATGGCTGCCAAATGAATGAGCATGATACAGAAGTAATGGCAGGGATTTTTATCGGACTTGGCTATGTGCCGACTGATACAGTTGAAGATGCGAATGTGATTTTATTAAATACTTGTGCGATTCGTGAAAATGCAGAGAATAAAGTATTCGGCGAACTCGGACATTTAAAGCATTTAAAAACAAAAAGACCGGACTTATTAATAGGTGTTTGTGGCTGTATGTCGCAGGAAGAATCAGTTGTTAATAAAATATTAAAAACATATAATCAAGTTGATATGATTTTCGGCACCCATAATATCCATCGTCTTCCTAACATCTTACATGAGGCTTATATGTCAAAGGAAATGGTCATTGAAGTATGGTCCAAAGAGGGAGACGTCATTGAGAATTTACCAAAAGTGAGACGGGGAAATATTAAAGCTTGGGTAAATATTATGTATGGCTGTGACAAGTTTTGTACGTATTGTATAGTTCCGTTTACACGTGGGAAAGAGCGCAGTCGACGTCCGGAAGATATTATTCAAGAGGTTAGACAGCTTGCGGCGCAAGGCTATCAGGAAGTCACCCTTCTTGGACAAAACGTTAATGCATATGGGAAGGATTTTGAAGATATCAAGTACGGTCTCGGGGATTTGCTGGAGGAAATTCGGAAAATTGATATCCCGCGCATTCGTTTTACAACAAGTCATCCTCGTGATTTTGATGACCGCCTAATTGAAGTTCTAGCTAAAGGTGGCAATTTAATGTCACATATCCATTTACCTGTTCAATCTGGGTCATCAGAAGTATTGAAGATCATGGCACGAAAGTACACAAGAGAGCGATATTTAGAATTAATTCGAAAAATAAAAGCAGCGATTCCAAGCATAACCTTTACAACTGATATTATTGTCGGTTACCCGAATGAGACTGAGGAGCAATTCGAAGAAACTCTTTCCTTATACCGGGAGGTTGGTTATGAATCAGCCTATACCTTTATTTATTCTCCACGCGAGGGAACACCTGCTGCTAAAATGGTAGATAATGTTCCGATGAAAGTGAAAAAGGAACGTTTGCAAAGATTAAATGACGTCGTTAAAGAGCTTTCGGCAGAGGCAATGAAGAAATATCAAGATAAAATTGTGAAAGTTCTTGTCGAAGGAGAAAGCAAGAACAATCCTGATGTATTAGCAGGCTACACAGAGAAGAGTAAATTAGTTAACTTTACTGGACCTAAAACAGCGATTGGTAAAATTGTAAAAGTTAAAATTACAGATGCTAAAACATGGTCTTTAAACGGAGAAATGGTTGAAGAACTAGATGTGGTTGAGGTGGAGTAAATTGACGAAATATACAAAAGATGAAATCGTGGCTAGAGCGAAAGAACTTGCGAAAATGATTGCTGATACTGAAGAAGTAGATTTCTTCAAGCGTGCTGAAGCACAAATTAATGAAAATACAAAGATTCGCACGACTATTTCAAGCATTAAAGGGCTACAGAAGCAGGCAGTAAACATGCAGCACTTTGGAAAAAAAGAAGCATTGAAAAAAACAGAAGATAAAATAACAGCACTTGAAAATGAACTCGATGCAATACCAATTGTTCAAGAGTTCAAGCAATCCCAAATAGAAGTAAATGAATTACTGCAATTAGTGGCAAATACAATTTCAAACAAAGTTACCGATGAAATTATTCTTTCAACTGGTGGCAATCTTTTAAGCGGAGAAACCGGTTCACAACTCAAAAATAGCGACTGCTCTCATCACTAAAAGAATGAAAAGCCTTGAACAATAGTAAGTTTGTTCGGGGCTTTTTTTGTTTTTAAAAATGAATCTGTTAATAACTTCTTGACCTCCTTTTCTAGATAAATGCACATACCTTTTATGAAAGCATAAAATGAACTATGCCGATACTAAATCAGTCAAGAAAATATCGCACACTAGTCTAATATCTCGCATAGGATGAAATGAAAATGAATGAGGAGGTTCGCTCGCAATGGGAGAATACAGAGAGATAATAACCAAGGCGGTCGTAGCGAAAGGAAAGAAATTTACACAGTCCAATCATGCGATTTGCCCTAAGCATAGTCCGACAAGCATACTCGGTTGCTGGATTATAAACCATAAGTACGAAGCGAAAAAGGTCGATAAAACAGTCGAAATTTGCGGCCACTATGACATTAATGTTTGGCATTCCTTCAGTGATAATACAAAGACTGAGGTGGTTACTGAACGTGTTGAATATAAGGATGTCATTAAATTAAAATACCGTGATCCTGATTGTTTGGATGACCAAGAAGTCGTCGCCCGCGTCTTACAACAGCCTAACTGCTGTGAATGCGAAATCTCCCCTAATGGTAGTAAAATCATCGTTCATGTCGAAAGGGAATTCCTTGTTGAAGTAATCGGTGAGACGAAGGTTTGCGTAGCGGTTCACCACGGTAAATGCGACTGTGACGATGATGATTGGGGATTTGATGACGAAGATTTTGATGATGAAGAATTCGATGAAATAAATCCTGACTTTTTGGAAATAAATGAAAAAAACTAGTCAACTAGGGGGAATCTCCCTAGTTTTTCTTTTTAAAAATAACAGAATATTGTATAATGATAAAAAATTCAATCTATGAAGGGGCAGACTTGATGGAAAATTATTTATTATTTGTATTCATGTCTTTTATGCTAATCATCCTACCAGGACCTGATACAGCCATTATAACAAAAAATACCGTGACAAAAAGTAGAATCGCAGGTTTCCAAACTACCTTTGGCATGTTGACAGCCTTGCTGATCCATACGTTAGCTGCTGTATTTGGTTTGTCAACATTAATTGTAAAATCGGCATTGTTATTTTCCGTTTTAAAGTATGTCGGTGCCTTCTATCTTATTTATTTAGGATGTAAATCGATGCTAGTTATCGCCAAAAATCGGCATCCCACTGATCCACTGACAGCATCGAAAAATTTTGCAGAAAAACCTTACTTTAAACAAGGCTTTCTATCAAATTTACTTAACCCTAAAGTAGCTGTATTTTTTCTAACCTTTTTACCGCAATTTGCAGGGAATGGAAATGATGCATTTGTAGACTTTCTTCTACTTGGTTTAACATACACAATATTAACATTGATTTGGTTCTGCCTTTATATTTATTTGATCAATTATATTAGTGAGTTTATGAAACAGCCAGCTACGGTTAAGGCTGTCGAAGGGATTACTGGCGGAATCCTGATCCTATTTGGAATTAGATTAGCCTTTGAAAAGGCGTAAGAAAAGGAGGCTGGGACAAAACCCACCTCTAACATGAAAAAGCCGGTGAAATTTTACGACAAGTAAAATTTCACCGGCTTCAATTATTTTTGTAATAAAATAAGGACCACTTCTGATAAAATTAAGTTACCAC
>JAEWDX010000200.1 GCA_023389895.1 Bacillota bacterium | reverse complement strand
GCCCCCATTAGAGCATCTTTCTAAGCATAAATAGAAAAAACATGCTCCTTTATCTTTCATTAGAGCACCATTTCTGCTACTCCGTTAAAAAAGATACCTCATTTGCCCCCATTAGAGCATCTTTTCTTCTATTCCATTGAAAATGTTGCCCCTTTAGCTGCCATTAGAGCACCATTTCTGCTACCCCGTTGAAAAAGCTGCCCTTTTAGCTGCCATTAGAGCACCATTTCACTTACTCCGTTAAAAAAGATCCCCCATTCGCCCCCATTAGAGCACCATTTAATCTACTCCATTGAAAAAGATCCCGTTTTCTTGCATAAAACAAAAAAGATGGCTCTCCAGCCCTCCTCAATGGTTGAAAGTAAAATTAAATCCCTTTCCGAATATCTTTTTTTCTAGTACAATGAACTAAAAGATAAAAGCTAATATTAGGAGGAGGTCCTAAAATGTTAGATGTTACACAAATCAAAGAGATTATTCCCCATCGCTATCCATTTCTGCTCGTTGATAAAATTCTCGAAATCGAAGAAGGGCAAAAAGCAATTGGGATTAAAAATGTCACAGCAAATGAAGAATTTTTTAATGGTCATTTTCCTGATTATCCTGTAATGCCTGGTGTGCTCATTGTTGAGGCACTCGCTCAGGTAGGTGCAGTAGCGATGCTTAAAAAAGAAGAAAATCGTGGAAAGCTTGCTTTATTTACAGGCATTGATAATTGCAGATTCAAAAGGCAAGTAAAACCAGGTGATCAATTGCGTTTAGAAGTAGAAATTATTCGAATTAAGGGACCAATTGGCAAAGGAAAAGCAATTGCAACCGTTGACGGAGAAATTGCCTGTGAAACGGAGATAATGTTTGCTTTGAAATAGTAAAAAATTCACGAAAAAAGAATAACAAATTCGAGTCGGCAAATACAATGCCGATTTTTTTATTCCCTCTGTTTCCGTGGCAGGGGAAATTGAACTTCATTCATCCCAACATCAACAATAGGAACGCTTCGTTTTTAATTTTTTTGCTAGATTCCCTTTTTCTTATGCAAGTTGTTAAAAATTTAGGGAAACATAACAGAAGACCAATATTTTTAGGTCAAAAAAATCAATCAAAGAAAGGAAGTTATCCATGAATAAAAAATTAGTAAAGATCATTGGAGGTATATTTCTGTCAGCCATGATGATGGCGGGATGCGCGACGAGTAATCAACAACCTCCTCCGCCAGCTACCAATAATAATGTTGGAACTCCGGGTACAAATAATAATAATGTAACGACTCCTGGTGTTAACGACAGAACCCCTACTGATCATAATTTAAACAATGATAATGGTCTGAACAGAAATAATGATTTAAACAATGACAGAAATAATACGGATTTAAATAATACGAACAGAAGATAATCCCGATTTAAGTAAAATTCCAATCATTTTGGAGAGACGGAAATGATTAGCAGTAGCATCCAAAAGGAAACGAGAAATCAATAAAATAGAGATGGAAACAAAAGGACAGAGGCTTTAAAATGCCGTCTGTCCTTTTTTAATAGTAAACTCCACATTTCTTATGTAACTTTTAACGTAATGAAAACCAATATTATTCATTTCGCGCTAAAGTTAGGGAAGGTTTATTGCGCATAATTTTTTTGAATTCCTCAAGAAGCTCATTACCTGATAAATTTTGGTCGATTAATTTTTCCAACACAATCACCGCATAATCATTATTCGTTTTCTTCAATGTTCCTTGAAGAAGAAGGCTCACATGGCTTTCCAACAGCTTTAATGTCACAATCTTTGTTTGAAAAGCAGCTGGGCTATTCGCCTTCTTCGTTATGACGACTTGAACAAGCAAATCCTTTTCTAAATCTGCCAGCTTTTTAAAATAATCATAATAAGATTTGTCGAAAAATGCATCAATCATCCATAGACTTTCAGTATTTTCCTGACTAATAATTAACCCATCAATTAGCTCAATGCTCACTAATTGATCCTCCTCGACAACCTGCAACGAGACAAGCTTGAATGTTTTCATCCTATACCTCCCGTTTTCTGCATTCTTTTTCAGCGTGCGTGCGATTCTCATCGAAAAAAACTGCATGATTTTACTAAAAGTATAGCATAAGCTGAGAAGTATTTGAAAATCGGGCTGATGTCGAATAATATTATTGAAACTTGTAAAATTGAATTTTAAAGTTTTTTTTTGTAAGAAAGTGGATGCTTTTTATTCGAAAATTGAATTTTTGTTTAGATTTACCCCTTCAAAATTGAATTTTCACGTTTTTACTTTTTAGGTATTAAGCCATATGATAAAAGCATCAAAAGCAAAGGAGCTGAATAAATGATTAATCAAGTCACGCTTGTGGGCAGATTAACAAAGGAGCCTGAATTGAAAAGAACGTCGGAAGGAACACCTGTCACAAATGTAACGTTAGCTGTCAATCGTCAATTCCGTAATCAGAACGGTGTAATTGATGCAGACTTTGTTCAATGTACATTATGGAAAAAGACAGCTGAAAACACGGCGCGCTATTGCCGAAAAGGTTTTCTAATTGGGATAACGGGAAGAATTCAGACACGATATTATGATAATCACGACGGAAAAAGAGTATATGTGACAGAAGTATTGGCGGAATCAGTCACATTTCTAGAGCAGAAAAGGCAGGAGGAAGTAGATAATGCAGGTAAAAGGGAGGCGTTACCGATTGAATAAACCTGCCAATAAAGGACAAGAACTAGACAATCTCATTGAATCACTAATCAAAATGATCGGAAAATCAAATGAGCGGGTTAGTGAGCTAAATAAACG
>JAEWDX010000183.1 GCA_023389895.1 Bacillota bacterium | reverse complement strand
CCAATCCCCCCAATAAAGGTGGCAAATAGCGGCCAGAATTCTCCAGCAAGAGCAGCAACACCATTGGCTAATTCAATTGGCATTTTATCAAATCCAGCCGCTCCCCCACCAGAATTTAAAAACACTTGAACCATTGGAACGGTAAAAACAAGGGCAGTCGACGCTGCAACCATTGTTTTCGCTGATTGTGACCATGCACGTTTGTATGCGCTTCCATTCATTCCGTGAAGGAAGAATGTGATAAGTGATACGAGGATAAAGATTGTACCTGGTGAATATAGCGGCTGAAAGCTTGCTGTAATGCTTGAACCAAAAATCTCCTCCCACTTTAGATCCAAAGACTGCGCCCACCCCATAAGCGGCAATGTCTTTAATCTTGTAAGAATTAGAAAGATCGCGACTAAAACATATGGTGACCAAGCACGAAGCATACTCATATTGCCATTTTTATGGCCGATGTCCCTTATTTCCATTGTCCCAACCCAGTCAGGATTCCATTTCGACCTTTCCTCAAAATCCCAAACCTCCTCCTTCGGTGGCATGAGAAAACCCTTTTTCGCTGCAAATACAACGATTACTAAGCCAACGAGCCCACCAATCATTGATGGAAACTCAGGTCCTAAAATTTGAGCAACAATTAAGTAGGGAATCGTCATGGCAAATGATGCAAAGAGGGCAAATTTCCATACTTTAATTCCTTCTGTAAAGGATTTATTTTTCCCGAAAAATCGCGTCATTAAGGAAACGACGAATAATGGTACAAGTGTGCCTGCGATCATATGTAAAATCGCTACTTTCCCACCGATTAATGTGACGAAAGAAAGAAAATCATTTGTGATCGTTGGATCAGCGGATAGTCCGCTTTGAATCCCGACAAGAATCGGTGTACCAACAGCCCCAAAGGATACAGGTGTACTTTGGATAACCATCCCAGCTACTACGGCAGCCATCGCTGGAAATCCAAGCCCAACCAATAACGGCACAGCTACTGCAGCTGGAGTACCAAAGCCAGCTGACCCTTCAATAAAAGAACCGAACAGCCAGGCAATAATAATGACTTGAATCCGACGATCGGCAGAAATATCGGTAAAGCCTTGGCGAATCGTTCTAATTCCTCCGCTTTCCTGCAACGTGTTCAATAGTAAAATCGCCCCAAAAATAATAAATAAAAGTGTCACAGCAACAATTAGTCCATTCACCGACGCTGCTGCAACATTCGCCCCAGGAACTTTCCATACAAATAAAGCGAGGCCAATTGCAACTAAATATGAAATGGGCATTGCTTTACTTGCTGGCCATTTCAGTCCTACTAAGAATACGCCAACTGCAATAATCGGTAATAAAGATAAAAAAGATAACATACCTGTACTCACAAAATCCCTCCTACTAATTAGAAGCAATAATTGTTTTTTGTGGAAGGTAAGAAATAATATGTTCGTATTCTTTTAGCTATGCTTCAGTACCAGTCCATTTATCATTATATATTTTAATTTTCTAAACTTCAATAATTTTTAGAATATTTTGTATATTAATGCGAAATAAGACTATTTTCTTTTAGTTCTTGTTTAATTTCTACACATCTACCTGGTGTTGGGAATAGCTTTCCGGCATTTAGTAGATTACGAGGATTGAAAACATCACGAATATTCGTCTGAGCTATGATTTCGTCGTCATTGAATACGAAGCGCATTTCTTCTCGTTTTTCGATTCCAACTCCATGCTCACCCGTTATCGTTCCTCCTACATCTGCACATGCCTTAAGACAGGCACTTCCCGCTTCCAACGCCTGTTCAATTTCACCCGGTTTCCTTGCATCAAATAATACGAGCGGATGAAGATTTCCATCTCCAGCATGGAAAATATTCGCAATCCGAAGACCGCTTTCTTCACTAATTTGCTTGATTTTCTGTAATACTTCTGGCAGCTTACTTCTCGGAATGACTCCATCTTGAACTAAATAATCAGGAGAAATCGCTCCCATTGCTCCAAAGCCTGTCTTTCTGTTGGCCCACCATCTTTCACGTTCAGATTCACTCTTTGCGGCGCGAACCTCGCGGACATCGCGATTTTTGCAAACCGCTAATATTTGCTTGATTTGTTCATCGATTCCGGCCGCAATACCATCTACCTCAATGAGCAATACGGCTTCAATATCCTTTGGATGCCCAACAGGAAATGCCGCCGCTTCAACGCCTTCTATCGCAGTTTTGTCCATCATTTCAAGAGCCGCTGGTACAATCCCGGCCGAGATAATATCAGATACAGCCTGACTTCCATCCTCTACTTTATCGAAATAAGCAAGCACGGTTTGCTTTGCCTCTGGATTTTTCAAGATGCGAACGGTGATTTTTGTGACGATTCCTAAAGTCCCTTCAGAACCAGTAAGAAGGCCAAGTAAGTCATAGCCAGGTTCATCTATAATCCCATTTTTCCCGATCTCGATGACCTTTCCATTTGGCAAAACTACCTCTAGCCCTAGAATGTGATTCGTTGTCACTCCATATTTAAGGCAATGGGCACCGCCAGCATTTTCTGCCACATTTCCGCCGATCGTACAGCACGATTGGCTCGAAGGATCTGGAGCATAATAATACCCTTTGTCAGAAATAGAATTGGTCAGCTTCAAATTAACAAAGCCCGGTTCAACGACAGCCCTACGATTCTCGAGATCAACACTAATGAGCCTTTTCATTCGAACCATACTAATAATAATTTCATTGTTTAATGGGATGGCTCCACCGCTTAAACCGGTTCCAGCTCCACGAGCTAGAAAAGCAAGATCATTTTCAGCACAGTATTTCACTATCTCTGATACTTCTCGTGTATTTTTTGGAAAAACAACCGCTCTTGGCAAATGCTTATGAATCGTAAAGCCATCACAGTCATAGGCAAGTAAATCCTCATGTTGATAAAGGATGGAACGAAATCCGCCAACAATCTTGGCAAGGTTTATGATATGAGGATCTTTCGTTTTTATTTTTTTTACAGTCATTGCTTCTCCTCCTCTTGTTTAGCTTTGGCTACTTGTGAGGCAGTCCTCATCAGCTCTGCTTCTGATCATCCTCCTTTTGATAGGCCCAGTCCAGAAGCTGAACAGTATGAACGATCTTTTGATTTCTTCCATACTTCTGTACACCTATCGCCATCTGTAGCATACAGCCCGGATTGCCCATCGAAATCATATCGACATCCTCTGGAACATTGTCCATCTTACTTTCAAGCACCATACCGGCCATTTCAGGATTCGTCAGATTATATATCCCTGCACTGCCACAGCACCGGTCCGCATTCGGCATATAAACCATCTCGACCCCCGGAATATTAAGTAGAATCTCTCTCGGCTCCTGCCTAATCCCTTGCCCATGGGCTAAATGACAAGCATCATGATACGTTAACCGTGTGTTCAGCTCTGCCTTTGGTATTTCATAACCTGTATCATACAAATACTTCGAAATATCTTCTACCTTCCGTGAAAATTGCTCGGCTCTTTCCTGCCACTCCGGCTCCCCACGGAAAAGCTCCGCATATTCCTTCATCATGCAGCCACAGCCTGCTGCATTCACAATCACTTTCTCCGCATCCTCGAATGCCTCAATATTTTGCTTTGCTAGCTGTCTTCCCATCTCGCGGTCGCCTGCATGCACATGCAAGGCTCCACAGCATGTTTGATTTTCAGGAAGTGTCACACGATTCCCATTCCTTGTGAGGACATTAATCGTTGCTTCATTAATATCGCTGAACATAACATCCATAATACAGCCTGTCAGCATTGCGACTTCATGCTTCTGCTCACCCTTCGCCTCAATGACATTTTGATTTTTATATTTTTTCCGTACGGCAGGCTTTACCTCTGGCATAATAGCTTCCATTTCTACTAAATGCTGCGGCATCATATGAATAAGCTTTGTTTTGCGAACAACCTTTTGCATTCCACTCCTTTGATAGAATTTCAACAAGCTCCCCATTGAATTCAAGCGGTTATGATAGGGAAATAGATGATGAAGAAAAGCCTTACTCACTGCACCCTGCCAGCCTCTCAGGGGAATAGCTTGACGAACCTGACCACGGGCCTCTTCTATAAGACCACCTACATTTACATCGGCGGGACAGGCAGTTGTACAGGCACGACAATCTAAACAAGCAAAGACAGGGTCCATGAAATGCTCATTTACATTTAGCTTTCCTTCTGCGACTGATTTAATTAGATAGACCCTACCCCTTGGAGAATGCTGCTCCTGTCCTGTATGCTCATAGGTTGGACAAGACTCGAGGCACATTCCACAATGTACACAATCATTCCATTTACTTTCATCTGGTGGATCGCTCCAAAGATAATTACTTAAGCTAGACTTATATGGCTGTTCTCGTTTCAGCTCACTGTTCATTTATTATATCCCTCCCACAAAACGGTTTGGGTTCAAAATGTTATTAGGATCAATCTTTGCCTTAATTCCTTCTAATAAAAAATGGATGGATGGATTTTCTCCCCATACATTTATGCTTGTCCGTAAGTGAAACGGAAGATGGGTTACAACCGCATAGCCAGAAAGCTCTTCAGCCTTTTCCTTCAGAAGCTTGATTGCAGAAACAACATCGTCCCTTGCACCACTTATATGCAAATGGCATAGCCCGTGACCTAAGCCTCCATGGGCTTTAATTGACACATTATACCTATCTCCAATGCTCTCTGATTCTTTCATGACCTGAAAGACATCCAGATTCACAACACCTATTTTCACGGATGCATGGATTTCCGGACCACTTGATTCATTAGCCCCACTCGGCCTCGTTTTGTAGAAGACTTCCCAAAATGCTATAGCTTTTTCACCTTGAAGAATGGTCATATCACCATTAGGAGAGAGAATTTCTTTTATACATTCTTCCTGATAGCGCACAGAGCTTTCTACATCTTCAAAAGCAAGCACAATGGTTGGTCTCTTCTGTCCGAACACCTCCGACATATTTGTGTTCAATAGCTCTACACAGATCGGTTCAAGCGCAGAATCGAGCACCTTCACCGCAAATTGCCTCATCTCTTCGATCCCTCCTTGAGAAAAAGAAACAAGAATAAGCGACTCAAATTTTGCCATCGGGCGCAGCTTAATCGTTACCTCGGAAATAATCCCAAGCGTGCCCATTGAACCGATAAACAGCTTGTTCATATCATAGCCAGCCACATTCTTCACAACTTTACCGCCAGCTCGAATAACCTTTCCATCTGGATAAACCATTCTTAAACCAATCACTACATCCCTTGCCGATCCGTAGCCTAATCTTTTCGGTCCACTTTCATTCGCAGCAATTATCCCACCTATTGTAGCGTTCTCTGGCCACAATGGATCCAATGGGATCCTTTGCTTATACGCAGCTAAATAGGTTTGCAATTCTTTAAATGAAGTTCCGGATTTGACTGTCAACGTCATATTACCTGAAGTATGTTCAACAATTCCCTTATATTGAGACAGCGATAAAAGAATATTTGCTGTCTCCATTTGCCCCCCAAATCCTCGTTTCGTTCCTCCGCCAATAACGGAAATCGTTAAACTATTTTTATTCGCATATTCTAAAATGGCGGAAATTTCTTCTTCCGTACGAGGAAACACTTTCACATCTCCTGAATTACCTAAAGGATGACTCGTATTTTCTAAAATTCCGATTTGATCCTCATGAACAATCGTCTTTAAAGCTGTTAGAAATTCAGTAACGATCAACATCCCACCTCCTATTGTTTCTTATTACCAAACAACGTTTTGAGAATTTTCCAAAAATATCTACTTCTATTAAAGCATTTGCTGAAAAATAATTCAAATAATCTTCGGAATTCAGCGATTGTTCAGATAATATTCTTGAAGGTTAGGTTAAAAAGCAGAAATCAACAATCACAGTTACAAAAGCAAATAAAAAAACATGAGCCATTTCATATTGATATGACCATGTTTTTCCGATAAAAATCACAAAATTTTCTCAATAACCATTTGGATAATAAGAGCAATGGTAACGATCCTAAGGAGTGGTTTAATAAATTGCGGCTTTAACTTTTCTGCCATTCTTACCCCAATTTGTGCACCTGTAACAGAGCCCAACAGAAGTGCTATCGTTAACGGCCAAATGATTCTTCCTGTTGCAATATAAGTAATCGCTGCTCCAATACAGCTCGAAAAGGTAGCTAGGCGAACTAAGCCAACAGCATGAATATAAGCAACATTTAAATGACCAAACAAATAAAACATTAATGTTCCCTGTCCAGGGCCAAAAAGGCCATCATAAATACCAATACTGTACAGTCCTGGAA
>JAEWDX010000003.1 GCA_023389895.1 Bacillota bacterium | reverse complement strand
TTACTATTCTTTTGTTTTAAGATTTCAGGAGGTTTTATTATGCAAATTATCATCAGTGTACGCCCTTAATAAGGGACGTACACTTCTTTAGCCGCCAGAAATTTGGAGGCTATTATGAAACCAATTTACTTTGTTTATACAAAAGCATTTTCTGATTTTAGTTCCCGCATGCAGTTTATCGGATTGTCAAGTGCATTGTTAATGAGCCCTTATCCTGAGTTATATATGACCTTATTTTTTATAGGGAGACAAGTAGGGGGCTTAATGATAGGTTATCTTGCAGGAATTGTTGCTGATCGTTATTCAAAACGCCGGACAATGATTTTTTCGGAGCTAGCAAGTGCTGGAATTGTGTTAAGTCTAATTTTTTTAAAACATCCGTTGTTTATTGTGTTGATTGCTTTTTTACTAGGGATTACATATGTATTTTTCGATGTGAGTTATCGTGCAGCCATTCCCTCAATGTTTGGTGAAGAATATCTTACAAAAATTAATACTCTTCTTGTACGTCTTGGAGCAATCATGAGTATTATTGGCTTTACGGCTGGTGGCTTTATATCTGCTTTTTCTTCTTACAAGTATTTACTTGTATTTGATGGAATTATGTATATAGGTTCAGCAATCGTATTATTAAAGGTCCGCTGGGTAGAACCAACTTTATTACTAACGTCGACAGAACAAAGACATGCTAAACAAAACATTATACAGACAGATGGGTATTTATTTTTGCTCATAGTTGGCTTTGTTTATCCACTAGCAGCATCTGCTTATCAATATGCCTTGCCACTTTTCACATCTGTAAAAGAGAGTGGTGATTTTTATAATGGCTTGATGTGGTCAACGATTGCCATGGGTTCTTTCCTGTGTTCATTGTTTATAAAAAAAGAAACTGTGAACGAGCGACGTTATATCGTAAGCTTACTATTGTTTGCATTTTTCGTATCGCTGACCTTTATTTATGAGGTAACACCCATCTCATTTTTTATTTTATTACTTGTAGGAGGCTCTGAAGCATTCGTGCAAGTAAATCATTATACACTTTTACAACGCAGTCATGAAAATGTCCGAGGTCGCTTGCTTGGTCTTAACACCCTTGCAACAAGATTCGGTTTTTTAATAGGCTTTTTAATATTACCAGTACTTACGAAGTGGACTTCATTAACATACGGAATTTGGTTAATGCAAAGTGTTTTAATCTTATGTTGTGTTGTTTATATTTGGCGAAAAAAGATGTTAAATTAAACAGGAACGTCCCATTCGGACGGCTTGTGATTTTAAATATATCTTTGCCGCGTTGGCAAAGATATACTTAATTCTATTTTAGGCAAGATTATACTTAAAAAGTAAGCCTGTAATCAAATTACGTATATAAATAACTTGTCATCTCCGATACGATTGATAGATGAATCATATGAAGGAACGTGATGCGCCCAAATGTCATTGGTCGTAAAAATTATATAATCTCTGTGAACGAAGTTGGTACTAAGATGAATGTAATCTGTTTAAGTTTGGCGGAAACAGCAAACGTAAAAGGCATCTATTTCTATCAATGCCTTGTGAAGCTAATGACAGAGCTACCGAATTTACCGGTTCAGCAGCAACCTGAAATATTAAATGATTACATGCCTTGGTTGAAAAATATCAAAGCTGCATGTACAAAATAGCTGTCTATCTAAAAAATTCAGATAAAACGGCTATTCGTCGTGCGTACCAAGAAGGTGCGCTTATTTTTTTGTTTCGGGTTTACTGTTTATGCATGATTTTATGCAAAAGATGCGGGAACGTATTTCACGAAAGAAGTAGCTTTAACTTCTGATAAATATGGGTTTTATGAAAAGTGTATAAAAACGTGCATAAATAAAAAATAAACACCGTGCAAAAGTGTACTATATCACAAATAAAGACCTTGACCGATTGGTTAGTATTGAGTACGATTTGATTGACCGGTCGGTTAGTTCAAGTATCTTGATTTACAAATGTGCTGTTATTGGTGGAGGGCCGGCGAAAGGGGATTAGAATGTTGAAAAGTGAAAATATTTATTTAAGAGCATTTATCTTATTAGATGCGGAGAAATTATTACAATTGCAAATTGAAAATAAAGATTTCTTTGAGCAATATTCAATGAATCGTCCTACTAATTTTTATTCTTTAGAACATCAAAAGAATTTAATAAAAAAGTGGGAAGAAGACTCAAAACAAGATATTGAGTTCAAATTTGGGATTTTCCAAAAAGAGAATGATGAATTAATAGGAACCATTCAATTATTTCAGGTCAATCGTGGATCACTTCAAAATGCGATTATCGGCTATTTCTTAGATAAAGAACAAAATGGTAAAGGTTACGCTACTGAAGCTACTAAGCTCATTGTAGACTATGCTTTTAATACACTTACTTTACATAGAATTGAGGCCGGTGTTATGCTACATAACATCGGTTCAATTCGAGTTTTAGAAAAAGCTGGTTTTCATAAAGAAGGTATAGCTAAGAAAAGTGTAAAAATAAACGATTGTTGGGAAGACCATCAGATATTAGCCATCATAAATCCAAATGATTAATTTCATTACCTATATAAGATAATGATTAGAAATAAGTATTAAAGCAAAGAGAATGAACCGTACCCCAATTGTTGGACACAATCTAGCCGAGGGCAAATTTTGCATTTGAAAATATGAATGCACAGCATACTGAAGATTTAGCGATATTTTGTTGACGCAACGTTTGCTTGTGGATGGTCGTAGTATTCTATTGCTTGCGCCATTTATGTATATGATCTATGTGGCAAAAATCATTTATAGCACCTATTATAGCCATTCTAACGGCATTCATTACATTCTCTTAGGAATCGTGAATTGGTTAATGACAAATGATAGTGAAGCATAGCCGAATTTTAAATAAAAAGGGGAGAAAACGATTTCGTTTTCTCCTTATTTTTCTGGAATATGTCTATAGTTGTTTTTTAGAAGCGAAAGAGCAAAATCATTTATTCCGTAAAATTGAGAGTTAACGCCTAACTATGCTGATTTATAATTTTTGATAGTGTTTCAAGAGGTTTTCTACTTTATCCTGGATTATTTGTTTTAATGATTCAGGCTTCACTGATATAACATAGTGACCATATCTCATAAAATAGTTAGCAATAAATTCCTCTTCTCCAGGATTATAAAATCCTTTAACGACTGTTTTATTACTAATTGTTATTTTCATAGAGGGATAATGTTCTTTATAAAATAGATCTTTTGCTTGTGCTAAAATCTCTACTTCAAAGTCAATTCTCTTCTCGGATTGATAAACTTCTAATGAACGACTAATTAATTCATCTATAGAAAGGTGAGAATTGATTTCCTGTTCTTCCATAAAGGCTATTTTATCACATCTGAAAACCTTGTATTTATCCGTATTTAACTCTATCCCTGTAGCATACCATTGACCAAACTTAGCAGAAATTTTGAAAAATTGAACGTAGTAATTTTTTTTCTCATTATTTTTCAAGTATTGAATCTTACAGCTACTTTCATGAAGAATGCTCTTTAGAATTTTATCTAAAAAACGACTAACATTTTTATGTGAATTTACTTCAAATTGCAGGACTTTTTTCATTTTGTGAATCTGCTGTACTTGATTTTTAGACAGACAGTTTTCAAACTTTTCATTTAGTTTATGAACACTTAAATGAAATGGTGTTGATTGATAAGATTCTAACGTCAGCATGGCAAAGTACAGAGCATACACTTCATCAATCGTAAAAATAATAGGGGATAACAATCTATTTTTTAAGATGCCATAACGACCATTTCTTCCATACTCCGAAAAAATAGGCATACCTAATTGTTCTAATGAACTAATATCACGTAGAGCCGTACTTTTGGAAATATTGTATTTAGTCATTAGGTCATTTAAATTAAAGTACTCTCGGCTGTTTAAGTATCTTATCATGTCATTTAATCTTTCTGATTTCTTCATATAAATCTCCTTATAAAGGTGTCGTGTTTTGATACCTTTATATCTTAAAATAAGGTCAAGGTAATATCAATTGATTAGATATCTACCTACAAGCATTTTATTAAGGGAGATTGATACCATGAGTACAACACTAGAAGTAGCTATTTTCTTATCCATGAACGGAAAAGCAAAAGAAGCGATCGATTTTTACAAAAAGCATTTTAACGCAGAGGAATTGTTACTCGTTACCTATGAGGACTTGGCGAAACGTGACAGCTCGCTAAAGCTTACTGAAGAGAATAAACATTCTATTTCTCATTCCGTCTTAGCAATCGGAAAAACAAAGATAATGATGGCAGAGGATACAATGGATATCACAGAAAAATATGTAGTAGGGAACAACACTTCATTGTGTATTCAAAGTGCGGGCTTAGAAGAAATCGAACATTTTTACAAGAGCTTGACGACAGATGAGAGAGT
>JAEWDX010000439.1 GCA_023389895.1 Bacillota bacterium | reverse complement strand
GTTAAATACTCTTTTAACAGTTTTGTTGTTCGTGTCGATATTGGAACAGTTCTTGCTTTTTTTGTTTTTGTTGCTTCTGATTCCAATGTAATGAATCCTGATTTTAAATCGATATTATTCCTTTTCATGCCAACTAATTCTGAACATCTTACAAGTGTGTCTAGCAATAAATAAATTATTAATTTGTCTCGAAAGCCTTTATAAGACTTTTCATCAACTACAGATAGTAACTTTTTTATCTCATCAGGAGTAAAAGATTCTAATGTATCCTCTTTTGTTTTAACTGGTTTAAAATGTTCATGTATAGGTTCGTCAATATGTCCATTAAGGTAGTAATATCTTAAAAAGGCTCTAATAGTTCTAATTCTTACATTTGCAGTTACTGGACTTAAACCTCTTTCATGTAACATATACGCAATATAGCTTTTGAAAAGCTCTTTACTAAATTGGTTATTATTTATTTCCTCTCCCAAATAACCAATCAAGTAATCAAAGTGGACATTATAGTCATGTAATGTTCTTTCAGAAAGTCCTTCAATACTTTTTTCTGTTAAGAACATATCAAACATGGCTCTAATTGAATATTCTCCCTTGTTATTTTTACTAGGTACATGAATACCTGCTCTTGAATACATTCTAACCTTAGATTTTTTTATTTTTGACATGCAAAAAACCTCCTACATTTTGTATTGTAGAAGGCTATAGACTGTACTTTATGCACACGGTCTTGTTAAACGGTCACCAACGAACTCGCTCAAAAAGTGCAATTAAACCGTTGGGGAGATAACTTGACCAATATGTAAGAAACGTAGTAATGGCGGGACCGCCTGGGAATCGAACCCAGCTAACCTGGCACGCAGGTCACAAGCGGTTTTGAAGACCGTGGGGGACACCAGTACCCCATTCAGCCCCAGATGTATAATAGATTATGCTATTTATCACATTTACAACTTATAAAACGTTACTTTCTAACACACAATTCTCATTGTAGTTTATGTTAACTGTGATTACAATACTTAAACCTTGAACAAATCGTGAAGGATTTATTTTTCCATTTAAACGTAGTAATTAAACTGATTATCTTGTCTTGCTTCAGATAAACCATTATAATTTAATCAGGAATGATTATAAATGTAGGTGAAATCAATGCTTGATGGCTTTTTTCTATGGTTTATTCTTTTTTGGATTGTGATATTGCTTGGGTCCTTTGCAATTGGCGGATTTTTTATGTTCCGTAAATTTTTGAAAAAGCTCCCAAAAGAAGACGGAAAGTCTGATATGGATTGGGAAGAATATTATGTGAATGAATCAAGAAACCTTTGGAAACAAGAGGAAAAGGACTTGCTAGAAGAACTTGTTAGTCCTGTACCTGAGCTTTTTCGCGATGTGGCAAGGCATAAAATTGCAGGAAAAATTGGTGAGCTCGCCTTAAAAGAAGCAGTCACTGACATCAATGAAGATTTAGTGATTCGCGGGTACATCCTAGCTACACCAAAAAGAGATCATAAATTTCTCCGAAAAAGACTTGCAGAAAAGGAAATTAGCATCACCCCATACGAGCATCTTTTTCAATAAGGACTCAAACTATTCTACTAGATAGATCCTAATTTTACATAGGGATGCAGAAACAACAAAAGCGATGAGCTACTACAATAAGTAGGCTTTCATCGCTTTTCTTTTCTATACTATACATCCATTCAATTAGGCAAGTGATTGCTCTAGCTTGCGGAAATCACGATACATCGCAATCCGCCAAGGCACAATCATCCCAAAAGCAAGAATCCAAAACATTCCACTAAGCTGCCCAACATCAACAGAAGAGCTTAATATGAGCTTACCAATAATTCGCACGACTAATAAGCCGATTAAGATGAACATAAAAGCCTTTGAGCGTTTTAAATAAATTTGATTTTCCCTAATTTCAAATTTAGATGTTTTAATTAATAATATCGAAAAAAGTATGCCAACACCTATCGCTTCCACAATTTCTAACGGTGTTACGCGAAAGACTGGAAAAATAAACATGAGTGCTCCAGTACTCATAAAAATAGGTGGTAGAATAATTTTTTTTGCAGATGTAGGCTTTGTCTGTGCTCTCATTCGGATGAACATGACAAAAACAGCCATAAAAATGGCTCCAATTGAAGATATAATAACAACGTTCATAAACCTTCATCCTTTTCTATTTCATCTATTCACTCATTATATACTATTTCTGTACAGGTGGTTTATAAAAAAGGCAAAAGCTGCCTCAATATTGATAATATAAAGAATAATCACCTTTTTATCAATTGAGACAGCTTATATTATTTAACTTAATACCCGGTTCACCGCATCAATTACTCGGCTTTCATCAAAAGGTTTTACGATAAAATCCTTCGCTCCAGCTTCAATCGCTTCAACAACCATTTTTTGTTGCCCCATTGCGGAACACATTACGACCTTTGCATTTGGGTATTGCTTTTTGATTTCCTTTACAGCCTCAAGTCCGCTCATTTCAGGCATCGTAATATCCATTGTCACTAAATCTGGCATTAATTCACTATAAAGTCGGATGGCATCGTTCCCGTTTTCTCCCTCTCCGACGATTTCATGATTCGCTTTATTTAAAATACTTGATAAAGTCATCCTCATAAATTTCGCGTCATCCACAATTAAAATTCTTGCCATCGCTGTTCCCCCTTGATAATACACAACGGAAAAAACTATCCGCTCAAACAACACATATATGAATATAGCGAAATTTTTACGAAATTTCAACTTAATCTAAACCATTATTTACTCCAGCAATTTTAGACTTTTTATATGTGTGCGTCAAGATATATATTCTATGTAAAAATTTAGAAACCAGTAAAACCACCAAATAATCCTGAAAAAATTGCAATTATTTTAGTCATCCAATCAAAGAATAAAACAACACCCATAATCATCATAACATATCCGCCAATTTTCACGATGAGCATACTATTTTTTCGAATCCATTTAAGTTTTCCAATAAAGAAGGATAAGACGAAAAACGGTACCGCAAAACCTAAAATATAGGCAATCATATAAAACATAGCCGAATTCGGATTAGAAGCTGCAAGAGAGAGAACAGCACCTAAAATCGGACCAGTACACGGTGTCCACCCTGCTGCAAAAGCCGTTCCAATTAGAGCTGAACCTAATAATCCCGCAGGACGATTTTTAAAACTAAATTTTCTCTCCTTCATTAAAAACTCCGGTTTAATAAAACCTACAACAACTAAACCAAAGAAAAAGATAAAAATAGCACCAATTTGTCTAATTAAATCTGCATAATCAGTGAATAGCTTTCCTAAAAAGGAAGTACCATATCCAAGTGCAATAAACACAAGAGAAAAGCCAATGAGGAAAAATAATGTATGCAGCATACTTCTCTTCTGCAGCATAGCATTTTCGCCTTTTAGGTCACTAACTGACATCCCAGTAATATACGATAAAAATGCGGGATACAATGGTAAACAGCACGGTGAAACAAAACTTAAAAATCCTGCACCTAACGCAATGAACACATTTAAATCTGTCATCATAACAACTCCTGTTCAGAACGATTCATCATTCATTCTACCAAAACTATAGATGAAAAGATAATAAATAGTTTTGAACATTTCGTGTCAAAATGAAGGTTGTCAATGATAAAG
>JAEWDX010000437.1 GCA_023389895.1 Bacillota bacterium | reverse complement strand
ACTGTTTATCTTTTAGCTGATAAGCCGTCAGTGTATGGACTTCCTGAAGATCCGAAAGTTCCATTGTCACAAATCGTATGGAAGGACTATGCACAGCCACTTGGGAAAGCATTACTTGGTGTAACGTCAATGGCAGTTGTTGGTGCGGTCATTTCTACTGCTATCAATAAAGAAAAAGGAAATCATGAAGGAGGACAGGACCATGAGTAAACCTCAAAAAACGATTAAGCGTTTTAACAAAGGTTTTATCGTTGCTCACTGGATAAATGCAGGCGCGTTTTTCGTCCTGTATATATCTGCCCTCCCGATGTACACGGATTTCTTTAACTTTCTCTATCCTGTTTTCGGTGGACCAGCAGGTGCTCGTTTAGTACACAGAATTGCTGCAGTAACCTTTATGTTACCACTGTTCATTATGATCATTTTTGACTTTAAAGGCTTTATGAACTGGATGAAAAATATTTTCTCTTGGAAAAAGCATGATTTTCTGTTTTTCCCACAATTTATTCGCGAGTTCTTCGGACTGAAAGCGAAGACTCCGAAACAAGACTTCTTTAATGCTGGGGAAAAAATGAATTCTTGGTTGATGATTATTACAACACTCATGCTTATTAGCTCAGGACTAGTGATGTGGTTTCCAGGGTTCTTCCCATATGCAGTTGTTATGTGGGCATATCCTATCCATAACATCGGACTAGGTCTTGCTGCAGCAGTGGCTATTGGTCATATTTATATGTCACTATTCCTTGCACGTCCTTCTATGAGAGGGATTTTAAAAGGGGATGTTACAGAGGAGTATGCAAAAGGTCACCATGGACGTTGGTATGACGAGCTTCAAGAAGAAAATAGAAAAACTAGTTAATATGTGATGAAGATGTAGTGAGCACATACTAAAAATAGTGAACGTGGGAGTCCTTTGCGTACCTTCGTTTTCTTAGGAAAAGGGCAGAGCAGTTATGTATTTCATATCTGCTTTGCCTTTTTACTCTAGATTGGTCCTCCTACGTCTATGTCTTATGACAGAAGTCTTCTTTATTTCTATAAGAACTACTATACAGAGACAATAGTAAATAAAGAAAGCAAATAATGCTCATATAACCCCAAAATCTCCCCATCTCAAAAGTTGAATACAGCATGCTTTATTCGTTATGATTAATATGAGTAATTTATTATGGGGAATGGGAGTGATTAAAGTGTATCGAAAAGTGGAGGATTTTTTAGAGGATTGGGTAGTTTCGTCAACAGGAACTTTAAACGTAATGAAGGCAATGACAAATGAAAAATTAAATCAATCAATAGTTGAAGGCCATAACTCTCTAGGTTGGCTAGCATGGCATTTAGTAGGGGCTGCTGGTGCATTTGGTCATATCGCAGGGCTACAAATTCCTGGTCCTAGCCGTGAACAAGAAGCGCCAAACAATGTTCAGGAAATTGTAGAAGCTTATGAAAAAGCGATTGAGGCATATAAGGTTGAAGCAGCGAAGCTTACAGATGAGGAGTTGCTTGAAGAAATAAATGGATTTTTTGGACCAATACAACGTGGAAAGTTTTTGCGAGGTCTTATTGATCATCAAACTCATCACCGCGGACAAATGACCGTATTACTTCGCCAAGCGGGTTTAACTGTACCGGGTATTATGGGACCGACGAAGGAAATGCAATAAGAAGGATGATGTAAAATTAAATACTATGCGTCCCTATATGTAAGAAATTGGGATGTATAGTATTTTTTGTTTAATAATTTAATTGACAATGAAAATCGTTATCGATTAAGATAGGGTTATAATGATAATGATTGGAGTTGTTTCGATTGTTCATTCAAATTAAGAAAATGATAGTAACCGAAGGAAATTCAGACAAAGTTGTGCAACGTTTTAGTGGAGAGGGTATTATTGAACAGCAAGAAGGATTTATTGATTTAAGTGTGCTCGTAAAAAAGGTTCGACGTGGAGATGAAGAAGTTCTTGTGATGATCCACTGGAAATCTGAGGAGCATTGGAAGAAGTGGGAAACGAGCGATGCTCATATTGCAGGCCACAAAGCTAATTTAGGCAAGCCAAAGCCTGAATATATTATTAGTTCAGAAGGTGGATTATACAATGTGAAAACAGTGAAAACGGCTGCGAAATAAAAGCATCTATTTCAAAAGAAGAAGAATTTAATAGAAGAATAGATAGAAAGAGCACGGATTGACATGAGTCGATTCGTGTTTTTTGTTTTATCGCAGATTAACGTGCTGGCCGACAAAATAATTGAAGCTTTACTTTATCAGCTATTTTTCAGAATCGTGTTCTATCCTGTAAATAATTTAGAATAACGATTTTATTAGTTGGAAAGGGAGATTTTCTTATGAGGCTGATTCAATTATTTTTCGTTGCTTTTTTATGTGTTATTCCTTTTATTTTCGGAATTTACGCAAATAACTTTGTACTTGCAGATGATCATGATAAAGAAAAATATTATCATCATAATGAACACGAGGATGATGAAGATAGCGTATTCGAAGAAATTGGTGAAGTAGCCGGTTGGGGAGCAGTGATATTGATGGGTGCTTCAGGAGTATTATATCCATTAAGACGTTCAACAAAAATAATGTTAAGTAAAATTTCAAGCGCAAAAAAATGCACTATTGCTTTTTCCAGATTCATAGGAAAACATCATATTTTATTTGGGATATCAGCATTAATTATTAGTATAGTCCATGGTATTTTCATGTTTATTGATGAAGATGAATTAGAGCTTGAGGCACTGACTGGAATTGGATCTTTTCTCTTAATGGTAGGTGCTGCTCTAGTCGGAGGTTTCTTGTTTAAAAATAAAAAGGCAAAAAACGTACGAACGATTCATATTTTATTAATTGTACTCGCTTCTATGAGCGGAGTTTTTCATATATTTATCGCATAGAATGTTTTCTAGAGAGTCACGGTGGTTAGAATTAGAAGTAAGCTAGGGTAGAGGAAAGCGCGAATTGACACAAGTCAGTTTGTGCTTTTGTGTTATAAAGGAATAAAGTTAATGAAAAGTATCTCGAAATTCAGATTGATTAATATTAAAATTAAATTTATTAATTTATATTTCATTATTTTTTAATAAAATTAATTTTTATATTGATTTTATTAATTTTTGATTATATAATGAAATCAAATCTAAAGAAAGGACTTTCCTATGACATATACTGCTTTAACGAAGTGTCCAGTTTGCAGCCAAATGCTGCATATTACGAAATTACATTGCTCACATTGCCATACGACGATTGAAAATGATTTTAAATTATCTAAAATTGCATCCTTATCCCCAGAACAGCTTGAATTTGTCGAAACATTTCTTATTTGTCGAGGAAGTATTAAAGAAGTAGAGAAAGAGCTAGGCATTTCATATCCAACAGTACGAGGAAAATTAAATGATATTATCTCTGCTTTAGGCTATGAATCCGAACCTCTGAAAAAAAATGACCAGAACGAGAAAAAAATTGTTTCTATGCTTGAAAATGGTGAGATTACTCCTGAAGAAGCCATTAAATTATTAAAAAATGAATAGGGGGA
>JAEWDX010000436.1 GCA_023389895.1 Bacillota bacterium | reverse complement strand
ACTAAGAACGCGACGTCCTCCTAAAACATTCGTTTTAGTCGTGCGATGTATCGCTGACGTAGTTTTCCTTGTCCTGTCGCAACGTTTGCACTAGCACGTCCTGTGCGTCGAAAAACCCCCACTGATGGAAATCTTCTTTATCTTAAATGACATCCAATGAATCAAGGAATACGATTATGATGACAATTGGAATAACATAACGAAGTAAATAATACCAAATCGTAAACAACATATTCGCTCCATTTGATTTTTGAACGAGCTCACTCTTTAAAATATCCTTCTTCATTTTATATGAGACAAAAATCGAAATGAAGAATGCACCCGCTGGCATTAAAATATTGCTAACAAGAAAATCCGCACTATCGAAAATGGTCTTCCCCAAAATTGAAATATCTGAAAGTGTACTATATGATAGTGCAGATGGAATTCCGACGATAAAGATCGCCGCTCCCATTAGCCAAGCGATTTTGCCCCTTCCCTTTCCGTTTTTTGATAACGCAGCGACGACAATTTCAAGCATTGAAAATGCAGAAGTAAGTGTCGCGAATAAAAAGAGAGCAAGGAAAATCAACAAGAATAGCTTACCGAAAATAATTTTATCAAATACAGACGGCAAAACAATGAACAATAATCCTGGACCTGATTCAGGTTCAAAGCCTAATGAGAAAACTGCTGGAAAAATGGCCAATCCTGCCAAAATTGAGATAAATAAATTCATAATAACAATGGAGATGGCTGGTTGTACTAAGTTTTCTTTTTTCGATAAATACGAGCTATACGTCACCATCACAGAAACCCCGACACTTAATGAGAAGAAGGATTGCCCCATCGCATAAAGTACAGTTTCTGATGTTATGCTTGAAAAATCTGGCTTCAAAAAGAATGAAACTCCGTCCATTGCATGTTCTAATGTAAGAGAGCGAACAATTAAAACAATGAATAATAAAAATAGAGCCGGCATTAAAATTTTACTAACTTGTTCAATCCCTTTTTGTACCCCTCTAGCAACGACAAGAATCGTAATGATTAAAAATGCTGCTTGAGAAACAATGGAAATCGTTGGATTTGAAACCGTTTTATTGAATATTTCCACGTAATTATTTCCAGAGAATCCTGATATTCCGAAATAAATATATTGAACAATCCAGCCACCAATTACACTATAAAAGGATAATAGCAGAAAGCATGTAAATACTCCTAGATAACCAATCCAATGCCATTTTGACGCTGGTGCAATTTCCTTATATGCAGAAATGGCTTCCTTTCCCGTACTCCGTCCAATCACAAATTCTCCAAGCAAGAGGGGAAAACCAATCAAAAGTGAAAAGATTAAAAATAAGAGAATAAATGCGCCTCCCCCACTCATCCCAGTAACGTACGGAAGCTTCCAAATCGCACCAAGTCCGATTGCAGACCCTGCAGAAGCTAAGATAAAGCCAATTTTTGAAGACCACTGTTCACTTTGTTCCATGTAGTTAAATCCCTCCTAATTATAAAACATAAAACATTATCTATCGGTGACAAGCATAGGATAAATCACGCAAGAACGGCCAATTCTCAAGTGTTTAGCCTATGATCCATGAGCCGATAACGCTTGGAGCTAAAAATACTCAGTCTAACTCGCGAAGCACAAATTCTTTAAATATAGCATTCCATTATTTTGAAAAAACAAAAAAGCCACAACTTCTAAAAGGGACGTGAACATTACACGCGGTACCACCCTTTTTGAAAGTATGTGACTTTCCACTCAAATTGTTAACGGAATTAGCGTCTTGACTGCCGATTAGGACAGTAAAGAAAAGCTCGGAGTTGAAATTCATCTTATCTATGTATCAGTTTGCACTAACCACTGACTCTCTACTAACAGGGAAATAAGACTTAATATACCTCTTCATTGCTTTTTGAATATATTATTTAAAGTTATTTGAATTATAAGCTGTGCTTCAGAACAAGTCAATAAAATTTATCAAGAATAGGGATGCTTTGTGCTTCCCTTTTAGCGCTTTCCGAGCAGAGGTGTCATGACGCGAATTCATATATGTTAAGTAAAATATATATATACCAGCCCCTTCAGTAACTCCAAAAACTTAAGTCCTAGTAAAAAAAGGCTTATTTTTGAAAATCTTAAATTTTCCCATCCTTATTTAGAAAAAAGGAGCAGACCAAGAGCAAAGAATTGCTGATTGGTCCGCTCAGTTTCATGCCATTTAATCTATTTTTTCAGTATTCACTTCTTCTTGTTGTTGTTCCTCTATTTCGTCTTTTACTGAGTCATTTTTCTTCTTATCGTTAATGTAAAGCTTACCTTTGGCAATTTCTCTTGTTTCATTGCCAAAATCGTCTTTTACTTTTACTTCTATTTCAGCTCCAGGTGCTATTACATTTGAAGTGGCTGTATAGTAGCCAACATAATGACCTGGTGACGTTTCCATCATTGGTAGCTCAGTTGCATTAGCAATAGCACCAGCATTTGTTAATGGCATTCTAATGGAGAAAGTAGCTTTGAGACCAGGTGCACTATCGAATTCAATTTTCACACTTTCACCTTTATCTAGTTCTTTATCTTCAGTAGGAACTAGATTTTCAATAGCCGGTGCATTATAGACAGCATGAACTGTAATTGATTTTTCGACTGAGTTTCCTGCCTTGTCATTAGCTACAACCGTAATGACATTCTCCCCTTCATTTAGCATTAAGCGCAATGAATATTTACCGTCTTTAACCGTTGCAGCTTGCCCATTCACCTTCACATTATCTAAATACTCATCAAAAACAGTTCCTTCAACAGTAACAGTTTCCTTATTCGTTTTCGATTTATCCTCTGGTGAAGTAATCTCAAGTTCAGGATTTGTCTGGTCAAAAATAACTTTTACAGCATTAGAAGCATCTGTTGATCCTAAGTCTGTTGTTACCTTCGCAGTGAAAATATTTTCACCTTCTGATAATGGAGTTTCTGCAGAAAACGTTCCAGCATCTGTTGTTTCGGCTGTAGCAACCTCTTCGCCATTATTGAATAATGTAATGGTCGAAGATGGAGCAGAAGTTCCTTCAATCTTCACTTTTTCTTGATTCGTATATGTCCCATCAATTGGAGAAGTAATAACCGGCGCTGTCACTTCATAGTTAACGGTAGCACGAATCATATAGTTGCCTTCTTCCCCAGGTGATGGAGACCATGCCCCACCAACTAACTGCCAGCTACGTTTTGCATTTGGTCCATTTTCATCTGTAGCGAGGCCAGGAGTATTAGGGTTCGGCTCACTTTGAATATATACCATATAGAAATCGCCGCTTACCATAATGCCTTGCTCTTCCAAATCAACATAGGTCCATTGATCATTTCGCAGTGCCGTTGCATCAATTGGTCCAGCGAGCTTTTTCCCTGGAGAACCGTCTAGGCCGCTTGCATCATAGACCTCCACCTTAAATGCTGTACCGCCTGGAACCGGCCATTCTGTATTCCAGAAGCGGAATAACCCTCCTTTTACCATTGCACTCTCATGCCCTGATGCCAATGACATTTTAACAGCCCAGCCATTGCCTGCATCATAGAAAGCATGTGCATTTTCTGCCGTTCCATCGTCATAGCCAATTTCACCAGGATAACCGATAAATGGCTTTAATTGTACGTTTTGCTCGATCGAGCCATTACTAATCGTAATACCGATTTCTTGGCTATAGTAGGAAGGTGCCATCACTTTTAATGTATAGCTACCCTCATAAGCGACTAATGAATATTCACCATTTGCATTTGTCGTAACAGGCTGAACAGCTGCATCTTCAACCAGCAGCAATGTTGCATTCGCAATTGGCTCACCAGTAACCTCATTTGTAACTTTCCCCGTTACTGTTCCTTGAGGGATTTCTCCAAGAACAAAGTTCGCAGTTGCAATGCCATCCTGTGGAATATGAACTGTTTGAGATTGTGAGCGGTAGCCATAAGCTTCTGCTTGAACAGTAAAGGTTCCAGAAGCATGTGTAAATTCATAAGTCCCATCCTGTGGCTTTGTAAAGACAGATCTTCCTGACTCTAGCACGCTTATCTCTGCTGTAAGCGGAAGAAGCTCTGGTGTAGGTTGCTTTTGACTGCCTTCGTCTTTAACAGGAGCTTCTTTGATTGGGACAATTTTGTTCGGATCGACCTTCTCTTCTTTTAATGCAACTTTCTCCTTCGCTGTATCAGCATTTTGATTAGAAACGCCAAGTCCTAATCCAGGCTTAACAGTAGCTTGAAGAGGTGTGTCCGTTAATCGAACATCATCAATATACCATCCTGGTCGATTGACTGATATATCTGTCTGAACATTAAATCCGACGTAGATTCTTTGACCAGCATATTCACTTAAATCCACTTCTCCGTCAACCCAGCTCGAAGTAATATCATTTACGCGAAGCTTTTGTGTCCAATTAGTCGCATCTGTTGAAACAAATACATGCCCAAAGTCATAATTTTTTTCCAAGTTGTACCACTGCTTAAACTGTAAGTATGCTCTACCTTCTGGAAGATCGATTGGCGGCATGACTAATGTCATATTTGCTCGATCAAGATAATTACCTGCTAGATTCGTAGCGTAAACTTTTTCTCCGGAAAAGGCTTTTCCTGGTCCAGAAGTTGGCACTCCCCACTCCCAGTTATTATTTTCACCAAATGATGTCCAGCCAATTGGAGAGGATTCGAAATTTTCATTGTATCCAAGTGTAATTCCAGGGTTAACGACAACAGCATAAGTATCTGTTATAACTTCGTTTCCACCGAAATCACGGATCTTCCATTTATATGATATAGATGGTTCGGCAACATCATCGCCAGGGATTACAGCTTTATATATTCCATCTTGGTAATCTCCAGAAACTCGATCAGCTTGAACCGTTGTCCAGCTACCATTGGATGTTAAGTATTCAAGAACAACATTTAAGATACTAACGTTGTCCGTCGCCCTTAAATCTAAAGGTAGCTCCATTCCTGCGTATGTTTCCTGTGGCGCTTCATGAAAAACTTGCGGTGCTTCATCGTCATCGCCTTCTTTTGCTACTTGCCCTTTAATCGTACCAAGACCAGAAATCACAGACGAAACAGCATCATAAGCGTTTACAAGTCCGTGTCCAAAGCCATTATTTGGCGATTGAGGATATGTTCCATTTGTTAACGGTGTAGCAGTTTCCGTTAAAATATCTTCAAGTTCAGCTACCGTTAGACTAGAGTCAACTTGTCGCAATAATGCGGCTACAGCTGAAACATGTGGTCCAGCCATCGAAGTACCATTCCAGCCACCTTCATAGCTGCTTCCTGGAACAGACGAACGAATATTGACTCCTGGTGCAGAAATATCAGGTTTGATCTCATTATATGGTGAAGGTCCTTGAAGTGAGAAACTGGCTAATCCATTATTTATATCCGTTGCACCTGTTGCAAATGACTCAGGATAGTTCGCAGGAGTCGCAACAGAGCCTGGTCCGCCTGGATTTCCTACTCTCGTGTTTCCAGCTGAGAATTCTGGGAAGATTTCAGCAGACTTCCATGCTTGAACCATTGGTCGATACCATTCATCAAGACCTGGTCCACCTCCCCATGAGTTATTGACAACATCAGGTGCTTTATCAGGATGAGGATTTCCAGCTGCATCTTTAGGGGCTAAAATCCACTCACCAGCAGCAAGTAAATCTCTATCTGTTCCCCCATCATCTGTAAATGCTTTAACTGCGATCCATTTCGCACCTGGAGCGACTCCAATTTGGTTGGAACCATTAGGCTCTGATCCGACCATTGTTCCTGTTACATGTGATCCATGGCCAAGATCATCATAAGGAGCATTTCTACCCACTGTTGCATCAAACCAATTAAATTCATGTGATGGTGAATTAGGGTTTGCCGCATTAAAGCCACGATATTTTTCTTTTAATGCTGGGTGATCCCACTGTACACCTGTATCAATGGAAGCAACAACTGTTCCTGAACCATCAATCCCCAGCTCCCAAACTGCTGGTGCCCCTACTCGTTCAATATTCCATTCAGCAGAATTTGGTTTTGCTTCAGGTTGCTTACCTAGCTGCAAAGATGGCTTCTCCACAGTCTTTATTGGCGTGTACAACTGTCTAGTTTCATTTGGAAGAATCTTATCTACCTCAGGAAAGGCAGCGACTTGTTCCATTACATCTTTCGTTGCAGTAACAGCGATCGCATTGACGATATAGAAGGATTCAATGTCTTTTGCTTTCCCTTCTTTTTCTTGTTTTCCAAGAAAATCAGCGACTGATCCTTGTGTCTCAATTGCGATAGAGCGAAGGGATGAAAGCACTGCTGAACGCTTCATGTATTTTGCTTTTGCAGCTGTAACGTTTCCAGTCAATGCCTTATTTTCCGCAGCCTTTGCCGCTTTCACAGGGTCTGCTTGCTCCTTAAATTTAATTAAGAAAGTCACCTGCTCTTGTTTAGCAAATTGTTCTTGTAATTTTTCATTAATTTTACTCTTTGTTGACTCCAACGATGATTTTTTTAGAGAAGTGTGTGGTGATCCTTTTGTTTCAGCATTTGCGATACTTGGAAACAAAAGTGGAAGGACTAAAAACATGATTGTTACGACCGACAGCCAACGAGAACGCATTTTCCTTTTCTTCTTCAAAGATATTCCTCCTTATCCTATTTAATTTCCAGCCTTGAGTTAAGTGCTCTCTTATGTTTAGAAAATCACCACCTCCACCTGGGATAAAA
>JAEWDX010000429.1 GCA_023389895.1 Bacillota bacterium | reverse complement strand
ACACTTAAAATTTTTAAAAACTCAGGTAAAGGCACTTCTTCTTGATCACTATACTTTATTAATGCATTATAAATTTTATCGTCGGAAAATAATATTTTCAATTTTTTGATTTCTATATTATCTTTATTAAACTGCGTCACCTCTTACAATACAAGGATTTCAAAATTGAATTTACAAGTTATAGAAAAAGCAGTTTTTTAGAAGATTTTACTTTCAAAAAAACTGCATCATTAATTCTATATTAAAAAGTTATATGTGTTATAGTCCCTTTTCCACGAATATATATTTCACGATTCTTAGCTTCATTAATTGCTTTGTTTACTATTGATTCATATTGTTTAGTGGGTACACCCTCATATTCTAAATTTATCCCCACGTGAGGTACACGGTAGCCTTTTGCCTCAACTAATACCCTAAGTTCTTTAAATAATTCAGATGTAATATCTTCATGTGCTAAATTCCGTGTTGCTTCTTCATCCTCTAAACTCTCTACAATTTTGTATACATCCATCGTGAGTTGACCTTTAAAAAGTACTTTCATCGTTTATCGATCTCCCTGATATTTTTTCTCTGAGTACAATCCCATCTAAAAAGCCTTGCTTATATATATCTTGAAATAATCGATGCTGATAATTAAGAATTGATTTCTGTATCAACTCAGAAATTTCTCTAACCTCTTTTTCACTTATACCAGAAAGAGTATTGAATAATTTCTGTTCAACATCCTTAACCATTTCATTTTGGTGATTCCTAAACACTTTATTATGATAAAGCACAACAATCCTTTCATCTATTAATAGAATAAGTGCTGATTCGAAGTTTCCGATAACATTCAACCCCTTCTATTACCTATTATGTATATTTACGTATTAAGTATAATTTATTTTCTATTGATTGTAAAATGCAATAATTGTACGATTAATTAAATGATTAATGTGGAGTTGAAATCATATATATGAATAACTTGCAAATAGGACAGTTAATACGTTCGTTACGCAAAGACAATAATTTAAGTATGAGCGATCTTGCTCAAAAGTTAGATATCTCTCAAGCATCTATTTCACGAATAGAAAGCGGTATTCAGGAAGCGAATTATACACTGTTAGGTGAAATTTGCGAGCAATTTGGCCTAACGCTTAGCTCATTCTTTTTATTACTGGAAAACAAAGTTGATACAACTATTAAGATTCCACAAAATATGTCTCTACAAAGTGAAAATATAGATGACGAATTATTTAATATCATTAAAAAATTATCAGAGGAACAGAAAAAGGGATTATATGTACTGTTACTTCCCTATATCAGATAAATTTCCATAAGAAAAACCTTAGTTTCTCGTGTATTTAAATAAAAACTAAGGTTTTTCAAGCTGCTATTTAGATGAATAATTATATATGTATTAATGTTTATATCTCATTGTATTTTGTATTTTTACCAGCAAACTTTTCAATAGGATACTTTTCATTATTTTTTTGAAGTTTATTATTTATTATATTTACTAAGTCCATATCCGTCTCATTCGCAAACAATATTGCATAAATCAAAATATCTGCCAGCTCATCCTTCATCTTATCTAAATTCTTTTCAACTGCTTCCTCACTCGTTTTCCATTGAAATAGCTCTAATAATTCACTTGCTTCAAGTGATAAGGAGAGTGCTAGATCTTTGGGATTATGGAATTGCTGCCAGTGTCGTTGGTCTCGGAAGTGCAAAATGTTTTCACGTAGTTGTTCTAACTCACTCATGCTTTTCACCTTCTTTTTGATATTTTAAAAGTTTATTACGTAATGCTTCATCACTTGAATAAATGTACAGCCCCTTAATTCCACGCTTCATCAAGATATTGATTGAGTTTAGGACGATTTTTTCCTTTGCCTCATTAACATTTTCAATTCCGTCCATACCTGTATATGCACCTTTGTCCATATACTTACTCGTATCAATGATGATTTCATCTTTAGCAGCGTTATATTGAACAGATGGCCCAAGCACGACACCAACATAATTTAAATCAAAGCCTTGTATTGTATAAATTGATCCAGCCTCGTTAACGGTTTCTGCTTTTTCAGCCCATGTATATTTCGTACTTGTTGTATTCCATGGTAGTTGATATTCACCATTTGAATCTTTCACGTAGTAGGTCTCACCATCTTTTTTATGTAAGTAATCAAAAGTTGATACAATACGACTTAAACCATGCCGTGTATTTTTGGATTTAATTTCATCATGCATGCCCCTCAAGGATTCAAACACTTTAAATTCATAGTTTTTATCTTTAGGAAGCGGCAATAATTTTTTCCGCTTGAACTCGTTTATCCAATTGATTACGTCATCATTTGCTTGCATGCGGAATTGGTTTGTTAACTGGTATTCTTCGTGAAAAGTACTTAATTTCTTAAGCCCTTCTAATGTTGCCGCTCCCCATAGGCTCTTCAGTTTTAATACTTGATTTTGATCATAAATGATGACAACTACCTTTGCTAGCTTCAAAAACTCCTCTAAATGATTGTTGCCATGGAAGCTGTTATAAGTATCTGGCTTTGTTAACAGTAAATGGGCTTCATCAACAAAAATGATATCAGCCTTTTTTTCCTCTTTTTGCAACATATTAATCAGAGATGTAGGTTTTGCAAAGTTTTTCCCTTTTAAATGTTTCACCTGTTTTGCTATATTTTTATATGTTTTGAACATTTCCTCATGGTTCACAGCTAAATAATTTTCTGTACGATATAAGTTTGAAGATGCTTCTTCAGCTCTTTCTTGAATAGTGTTGAAAATAGAGCTTAAGACAACGCTTTTACCAACTCCCGCTTCACCTTCAATGACTAATAGACTTCCATATTTACTTGAGCTTTGAGTTACTCGTTTCTCACAAAATTCGAGTACTTTATCTTTTAATTCAAGTTGTTCTAAAGATAATTCTTTGAAAGGAGATAATTTAAAAATATCTTTGTTTTCAATCACATGCAGCTCATTGTCGACAAGCTTTTGTTCATATAGTTTTTGCCAAAGTTCTTCAAATAGTTGTTGATCGTAATAAGGCTTATTGTAGTAGTTATGAGTAAAATCGCTAGCAGTCTTACTTTTATTTTGAAGCGTATATTTTTCATCACCAAGGAAGTAGTTAATCAGCTTTGTCTCTAGATGAAAGGTTGCTGAACGATTAAAGTGTTCGTGCTTAATCAAATTTACTTGTTTAATATTTTTACGTGCTTTTAAATGAACTTTCATCCGATTTTTAAAATAAACAGTTTCACCAATATAAGCTTCTTTATTGCCATTTAAAACATAAATGACTGGATAATTTAAATACTGTTCTTTGTTGTTGATTTGATTGATGCTTTCTTGTTTAAATGGCCATGATAGTATTTCGATAGCTGTCATTTCTTTACTCCTTATCACAATACTCTGGTTAAAACGTATCTATAATTAAACTAGTCATAATTTATGTTACTATTTTATCATAATTATCCCTTTTTACTTGTAATAGACTGCTGATTAAATGGAAGCTCCATTATTTGCAAATTATATATACAATCTGCAACTTTAATTCATTTAAGAGGAAATTGTTAAGTTGTGGTCTGGATTTTTGAAAGTTTATCAACATTCACAAAAAAGATAATTTTTCAATTGTAATTTAAGTAC
>JAEWDX010000408.1 GCA_023389895.1 Bacillota bacterium | reverse complement strand
ATTTATGACCATCCTGTTTAAAAAACGAACTTGGCTCGCGATTTGGATCTTCAATTTATGCTTATCAGCTCTCTTTATTGTCATCATTTTTTACACGAGGTACTTTTCAACGGTTCCTTCCTATTATGATGTGAAGCAAATTTATCAATCGAATTCTGTTGGTGGGACAGTCGCCCTGCTTGGAAGTTCATTTGACTTTTTGTTTTTCTTAGATGTGGTGCTAATTATTCCACTCATTTGGATTTTTTCGAAAGGGTTTGCACACCACTCCTTTGCTAATGCGAAAAAATGGGTAATCGGTTTCAGCTGTGTTGGATTAGCTACAACCATTCTTGCCTTTTTCTATCCTTTAGTTGATGTTTCCTATTTTGCGAAGAAGCATGGTTATATTCAGTCACAGTTTGTGCAGTTATTTGAGCGCGGATTTGGCACGGCTTTTGCCCAAAATGAAAATTTAACGGATGAGGAATTAGAAAAATTAAAGGGAAATCCGTATGTTCCTTTTACAGAGCATTCAACTTTCGGTCTCGCTAAGAATCGCCATGTCTTTATTATTCAAGTAGAATCCTTACAGGAGTTTACGATCAATCGATCGATTAATGGTCAGGAAATTACACCAAATTTAAATGCGCTTTTAAAGGAAAGTGCTTATTTTAACAATGTGTACCAACAGATTGGTGCTGGAAATACGTCAGATGCCGAATGGCTGATGCATACATCCCTTTATCCGGAAGGAATGGATCCAACTGTCAATATCATTGATGGCAGTGAAATTCCGTCTCTTGTCCGCACATTGCAAAAGCATGGTTACGGAACAGCAACCTACCATGCTGATGACATTACTTATTGGAGTCGTGATAAATTATATCCTGCGCTTGGATTTGACTATATTTTCACAAGTGAAGAGATCCCGAAGGAAAAAGAAATTGGGTTTGGTCCGGCAGATGAGGTATTATTTCAATTTGTTGAATCACAGCTGCCAAAGCAGCTTGCGACGCATGAGCAAATGTATTCGAATATCATTACATTAACAAACCACACTCCATTTGAAATGCCTGTCGACTTTCAATTTCTTCATTTGCCTATTAGCTATGAGAATATGTATGTCGGGAACTACTTGCAGTCTGTTCGCTATACTGATGAACAAATCGGATTATTTATCAATTCTCTAAAAAATTTAGGTATCTATGATGAATCCATTATTTTAATATATGGGGATCATTCTGGATTACACGGCGCACCCGTAACAGAAAAAGACGAAGAGATTTTGAAAGAGCTATTGGGACATAAATACAACCTGCATGATCGCTTTGCTGTCCCTGTACTATTTATCGCACCAGGGATCTTCGCTGGAGAAACATATGAGCGTCTCGGCGGTCAAATTGATTTAATGCCGACATTATTAAATTTGCTAGGCATTGAGCATAACGCACAAATGATTGGGCACAATCTTTTTCAATATGAGAAAAATTTGCTCGGCATGCGCTATTATCTGCCCGGCGGATCATTTATTAGCAACAAAACGCTCTATACCGCACCTAGCGCAAAAGACCCTGCCAATATTTATAATCGGAAAACAATGAAAAAAACGAAGGATACTAAAGATATGCAAAAGAAAATCGACAACACCCTCTTAATTATGCAGCACTCGGACTTTGTAAGGAAGGAGCAAATGAAGAAATAGCAAGTCATAAAAAAGAGCATGCGAATCATCACATAATCTTCATTAGTGGTGATTCGCATGCTCAATTGTTTGTTTCAGTATATTCATCACATGTTGATCGTCACATGTGTAGAAAAGAGAAGTCCCTTCTCGTCTAAATTTAACAAGCCGTAAGTTTTTTAAAAAACGGAGTTGATGGGATACGGTTGATTGAAGCAATGATAGTTTTTCGGCAATTTCATTTACAGAATGCTCTGCATCTGAAAGTAAATGTAGAATACGAATGCGCGTCGGATCTGCAAGAGCTTTAAATGTTTGCGAAACAATAAATAGTGTTTCGTCATCAAGGGAATAATTCGATTTCTTCTCCAATGTCATCGCCTCCACTGCTCATTATAACATGTAATAATGGGGAAAATCATGAACCTCCCCACGATTCTCCCTATCCTCAACTTTTTATAGTAAAACAAGCGATAGCAGTCCAAAGATTTGCCATTTTAATAAAAATCCACAAGAAGCCTACATAGTTCCACACTTACAATAAACTCAATCGGTCGAGGTTTCCCGACACAGGATTGCTTAGTTATTTGCTTAGTTCTGATTTTATTTGCCTAATTACACATTTATTTGCCTAGTTCTCTTTTTATTTGCCTAACAATTTGGCCGTCACATTCTTAATCGAGCTGCCTATTAATCTTCGTTAATGTGAAACTCATTCAGTAGAGATCCTGCTCCCGCTAATCCTCAATAAAATGAAGCTCCATACCTGTATTCGTAAAGACCTTTAGACTTTGCGGTATTTGTAAGTAGATGACAAACTTTCCACTATCAAGACTCTCAGACATGACTCCTCCTCCGAGAAATTGTGTAATTGTAAATTCATTCTTATTAATCGCGATATTGATATTTTCATGTGGAATATTGACTTCAAATTTGTCTAAATACAAGTTAAAATGGGGCGGAACCATTTTTTCAGAAAAGTTTATGCCATTAATATACATCCCACTTTGAAAGGCATAGGCCTCGATCGTGCCATCATCTATCTTCTTTCGTTCTACATATATTTCGGCTGCCCCAATGCCAGTTGTAAGAATTTCAAGCATGGGCTGGTCATACGGATAACTACTTAATTTAAGTAAATTCTTCTCCTTTAGCTGTTCGATTTCACCATTATTTAAAGCCGCATTAAATTCACCATATTCCCGTAGTATTTCTTCTCTCGAATATCGCTCCTGATTGACAATTGACTGATTTATCATAAAAGGGGCAGCAATCACTAATAGAAGGAGGACACCAACATAAATAATAAGTAGCCAATGGGTAATTTTCACATTAATAAATTTCCTCTTTGCATTTTTTACTAAGAAATAAATCATCGCAATAATGGTCACAACCGAAATAAATTGGAAAGCAATTAAACTCATGCTCATTTTCTAACCTCCATTCTATTCAAAATCGCAATGGACGCTATGAAAAGCAAAGCGGTTGTTGCTATTGCCTTAAGCGTAAAAATCAAAAGCGAAGGCTCCATAAAATAAAATTGGAAAATATGCATAATAGTTGGCTCTTTCCCGGCCATTCCATCTATAAATAAAGACCCAATAATTAAAACTGGTAACAAAAAAGTCAAAGCCTTATTCACTTGAACTAATGTACCGATTAAATAACCTAATGAGCTAATAAAGTAAATATAGAGAATGGAAACGAAAAGACCAATAATAAACTCCTTTACTTGAAAAACGGGACCATATAACTCAGAATGCAAAAATATTGAAGTAAGAATAACAGTTGCATTTTTTGCGAGCATGGCTGTTACTCCCCCGATAATGCTCGCTGTTAACAAGAACAGCATATTGGAAATACTGCTCGTTATACGATTCGTCACGAACGTAAAGTCATTATGTCGGTATGGCTTTGTCGTAATCGTAATCGCTGTAACAAAGCTCCAAATCATTGTAAAGGCAATAACTACATCGGCAGAATAGTATTTAATATCAATTGAAAAGCCATTATTATTGGAGCTTATTGAACTAGTAGCACCTAATGAAAATAAAATTGCCAATAACTGAATGCCCAAGAGAGAACTAAACGCATCAATATTCGCCTTCAACTTAAAGAAATATTGTTTCTTCACAATTTCTGCTGGATTAGCGGTTGTTAAAGACATCATCAATTCCTCCTTTCGTTTCATCTGTTAAATAGACACATAGATCACTAGCACGAACAGGAGTTACTTCTACTCCTTCTACTTTTGCTTGCTGAAGTAACTGCTCGGAATAATCATTTCTTACAACTGCATACATCGTATCTACTCCAACATGATTCTGATAAAGAATTTCTTTCTCATTTGTCCAATGAAGAACTTTATCGGTCGCCCCTTTCAAGCCAATCGCCCATCCTTTTAGCTCTTCTATTGATAAATGCAAATGGTTTTTGCCATTTTTCAACAGAAGAACATCCTCAAGTAAATCTTCAATTTCATCTAAATGATGACTCGAAATAATAATTGTACGTGGATGATCAAGATAATCTTTCAGTAACGCCCGATAGAAATCCTTTCTTACCGCCGCATCCATTCCTGTTGTCGGCTCATCGAAAATGGTTAGCGGCGCACGGGAGGCTAAACCGACGATTGCATTAAATGTACTTGTTTTCCCTTTTGATAATCGATTATGATAATGCTTTGGATCGAAGGAGAAATAATTTAATAATCCTTTTGCTAATTTCATATCCCAGTTCGGATAGAAACGATTCCCAGCCTCTAATAATTCCATCAGCTGTAATGCAGGTGGAAAGCTCATCTGGTCATCGACAAAAATCGAATTTGCTGAAACATTCAAGCTGTTAAATGGCTTTTCCGAAAAAACCTTCATCTCACCAGATGTTGCTTGAATAAAACCAGCGATGATTTTTAATAACGTCGTTTTTCCAACACCATTTCGTCCGATTAAGCCTGTAATCCTATTCTCCTCAATTGAAAATGAAAGATTATTTAAAACCCTTTTTCTCAAATAGGTTTTCGTTAAATCGGTACATTCAATGATCTTCATTTTCCACCCTCCTCTAATTGTGTCGTTTTGATCATGTCAATTAATTCTGCCGTACTTATTTGTAAACGATTGGCTTCTAGTACAATCTCCTGTAATAATCGCTTCAATGTTTGGTTTTTTCGTTTATTCATAATCATCTCTCTTGCATCTGTTGAAACAAACATCCCTAGCCCCCGTTTCTTGTAAAGAATATTTTCATCCACGAGAAGATTTAATCCCTTTGCAGCGGTTGCAGGGTTGATTGTATACATCTCTGCAAGTTGATATTGGGAATAAACTTTGTCATTATGCTTAAAATGTCCATTCATGATTTCTGTTTCAAGCCATTCGGCAATTTGTACATAAATTGGTTTTATCCCATCCGTATTAAGAATTGTCACCGCCCCCTCCAACATAGTGCATTACTGTTGTAATGTACTATAATTTTCTTTATTTTGCAATAGGTCCATTAATATTGATTCTTATTCATTGTTATTTAAACGGAGCAGCGCTGAATGATTCTCCTACCTTCCAAGATCTCGATTTTGGTCAACAAATAATGAATGAAAATCGACGGAAGAGTTTCAATAAAGTCGAATGGATTCACTTTCATAAAATTGGAATTTAGCCTATTAGCTTGTATGCTATACTTAGGAAAAGCTGTCATGAATTTTTTACTTCCTATTAACAAATCTGGAGGGATAGAAATGAGTGAAGAAAAACAAGCAAAAGCTACTAAGGTAAAAGAAACTGGATTAACATACGATGATTATGCAGCCATTGACGATGGAAATCGCTATGAACTAGTAGGTGGACAGTTGGAACTGATGAGTCCTGCACCACTCGTTTCTCATCAAATGATTAGTATCGAACTGGTTAAGAACATCGCTCAAAGCTGTGAAGCGGAGTACATTATTTTGCCTGCACCTGTTGACGTCATCTTATCTCCATACGAAGTTCGTCAGCCAGATCTTCTCCTTATAAACCGCAAGAGGATGGAAATTATTAGCAAGCATGGGATTATCGGCCCACCTGATCTTGTTATCGAAATCCTTTCCCCGTCCTCACTCAAGCGAGATAAAATTGATAAAACAAAATCGTATGCACGTTTCGGCATCCCTGAATTTTGGATTATTGAGCCAGATCTCGGCATTTTAGAGCAGCATACTCTAATAGAAGGACGCTACGACCTCACCGACATTTTTCAGAACAATGAAACCATCACTTCGCCAACTATCCCTTGCGTTTCCTTCACGATGGCTGAGATTATGGATAAAATTCCAGAGCTGCAAGACTAGCCCTTACCTATTTGAACGAAGCCATACCTTCCCCTTTTAATCGGGGATTTTTCTTTTTCTAACTATCCAAAGTGTCTTCACAATATCATTTTGAGTATTGCATCCGCTCGATTTTTCTGATAATATAAATTTCTTGTCACTCACGCTCCTTCGTACTTCCACATTGCGGCTGAAATTAAAATGGAAGGAAGAGACGCTATGTCATCACATCAACAGCACTCCGATTTTCAACATGAAATTCAACGACTGACTTTTACGAAAAAGTATATGGACGTTGTCATCAAAACAGCTGAAACAAGTAAAGACAAATTCCAAGAAAACATGAGCAATGCCTTTTCTGACGTTGACTGGGCAGAATCAAGCTTAGGCTATTCCTCACTCTTAACAAATGCGCGCTTCTTCGAAATGTCGCGCGATGAGCTGAATAGTTTAAAACGCGCACGAACGAAACCTTATTTTGCAAGAATTGATTTTCAAAGGGAAGGCTTCCATGCGAAAGAGATCTTATACATTGGAAAAACTTCATTATATTCGCGGGAAGATCAAGAACAAATTATTGTTGACTGGCGATCACCCATCTCTAATCTTTACTATGAAGGCAGACTAGGAAAAGTTCTCTACGAATCGTATGTGGAGAGCTACAATGGCTATCTGTCACTTAAGCGGCAATTTATGATTGAAGATGGCGAGCTTGAAGAAATTCGTGATATTGACTTAACAACGACAGATGAATTACTGCAAGATTCACTCGCCAAAAGCTCTAGCAACCGCCTGACAGAAATTATTTCAACGATTCAAGAGGAGCAAAACCGAATTATTCGCGCAGATTTGAATAAGCCGATTATCGTGCAGGGGGCAGCTGGGAGTGGAAAAACAACAATTGCCCTCCATCGTATCAGTTATTTTATTTATCAATACAAAGAAAACTTTATTCCCGAACAACTGATGATTCTAGCACCGAGCCGGCTTTTCATCGATTATATTTCAGAGGCACTCCCTGATCTTGGCGTAGAAAAAGTGCAACAAACAACTTTCCAAGAATATGTGCAATCTTGCATCAAGCATAAATTGAAATTTCAAGAGGACCATAAATTAATTCATTTGCTAGACAATCCAGAAAGCAATCAACTACTTGCTTGGGCTTCCTCCATTAAGGGATCTACTATTTTCAACGAAATTTTATCGAACTATATCACAAGCATTTATCAAACCTTTTTTCCTAAAGAGGATTTCATGGTCGATAAATTTCATTTATTCAGCCATAAAAAATTTATTCATTTGCTCAAAAATGACTATAACTATCTTCCACTTGCCAAAAGGATGGAAAAGCTTAAGGCCATTTTGAAAAATGATCTCGCTAAAAAGAAGAAAACAATTATTGAAAAAATTGAAACATATTATGACGATCGAATTGAACGGGCCATTTATCATGGAAAGGACCCCGAAAAGAGAAAGCAATATGTTACAGAAGCTCTTGATAAAAAAGCAGCTCGCTTAAAAGAAATCCAAACAGCGATCCGCAATTCCGTACCTGCTTATATGAAGCAATTCCCGAAAAAGACGCTCACTCAATATTATGAGGAGCTGTTTGCTGATTCGAAAAGACTTTGCCAATTGTCTAATGGGAAACTATCTGAAAGGGAAGCGGCAGATTTATGTTCTTATCAACAAGCACTATTCTCAAAAAAACAGTATGAAAGAGAAGATTTGGCGCTCTTACTATTTTTACAAGTTTATTTATTTGGGGTTGAGAAGGAGCTAAAAACAAAAAACATTGTCATTGACGAAGCACAGGATTATAGCTTCATGGAGCTGCTTTCCCTAAAGAAAGCGTTAGATACGGATATGTTTACACTTGTTGGCGATTTAGCCCAAGGAATCCATTCCTATCGTGGGTTAACATCATGGGACGTCGTCTTAAAGGATATCTTCCCCCGTGCTACATATGCCGAGCTGCAAAAAAGCTATCGAACGACCGTTGAAATTATGGAAGAGGCAAATAAGCTGTTACAGCTTCTCCCTTACTCTTTTCCAAAGGTTGAGCCCGTTGTTCGCCATGGGGAACGACCTATTTTTATCAGAAGAAAAGAAGGGAAAGAACTCGTTCAGCAAATCGAAAAGCAGGTTGACACTTTAAAAAATGAAAACTATAAAACCTTTGCGATTATCGGGAAAACAATGAAAGATTGTGAGCTCCTTTCTTCTTTATTTAGGAAGTTTTCCAAAGCCCCAGTCAAGCTGCTTAAAGAGCAGGAAAAAATCCCGAAAGATGAAATTGTCATCGTTCCAACTTATTTAGCAAAAGGGCTGGAATTCGATGCTGTCATCATCATTTCATTAAATGAGGTATTTTCTAAAAAATCCGAGCTTGATATTAAACTTCTGTACGTCGCGATGACGAGGCCATTGCATAGGTTGTATTTTTATGGGGCGGAGAAAGAGAATTTTATTATGTAACTGATTCATCACTTTTTTAAAGAAAAAATAGCGCCTACTCCTATTTAAGCAATTACGCTTTGCTTTGGAGCAGGGCGCTATTTTTCAGATAATCTCAAATTTATGCTGCTACATCTCTCTTATTAAATACTAAAAAAGCGAGCAAATGAAAGAACACAAAGTAAATAACCAACATCATAATGGAAAATGAGAGGGTCATACCATCGACTAGCGGAACACCATCAAAATACATTGTTAAGTCTGTATTCGCAAATAAGAAATACTTCGTCCACTCAAATTTGCTTGCCAGTAGCATTGTCGCTGTATTCCCTGTGAAGAGAAGAAATAATGATAAACCAATAGCAAGTGAGCTATTCCGAAAGACAGCTGAAATCATAAAAGCCATTGTTGCAATTAATAACACATCAATTGAGCTTAATAAATATTGTCCAATTAAATGAAAAACGATATTCCTTTCAACTACCTCCCCATTCACAAAAGCTAGGTGAGGAATCTCTGCCGTTGGCGTACCAAATAATATATATCCCACTAGAACCGATAAAGTGTATAAAATTGATAAAAAGAATAATCCATATAATACGACTGTTATATACTTTGAAAATAATATACTTGATCTACCGAAAGGTCTTATTAAAAGCAATTTAATTGTACCCCAAGAAAATTCAGATGCGACAATTCCTGCAGCAATAATAATCGTAAATAAACCAGCAAATGTGATTAATGCTTGAGCATCACTAACAAATGTCCACATATTGGTTTCCGTTTGAGGAGGAATGTCTTTTTTCACTTGATATTCTTTAATTGCAATTTGTCTTTCATAAAACATTTTTAAATTTGAATTTCTTTGACCCAACTCTTCCAAGGATGCCCGATCATTAATAATCTGCTTTTCCAGTTCTTGTTTCCACTCTGTATTTTCCTGAGATGGGGATTCAAATACTTTTGATAACCCACCAAAGCCAATTACAGAAATTATGATTAACGCAATCATGACAAGTGTCCCAATTCTTTTGAACACTTTTATCCATTCATTTACGATTAATTTTCTCAATTTAGCTTTCCTCCTTACCTCGCAGTCATTTCTAAGAATCGATCCTCAAGCGTTTTCGTAATTGGTTTTGCACTGTAAACCGCTACATGATATTCAGTTAATTTTTTTATAATTAAAGGAATGTCTTTTTTTAAACATTTTATTGTAAATCCCAACTGTACTAATTTCATTTCATAATGATTTGCAAGCCAATGGGCTGCTTCGGTGCCTACTTCACTCGTCTCGAAGAAAAACATAACCTGATCCTCTTGAACGAAATCATTCACTTCCTGAACCTTGATTAACTCCCCGTTTTGAATGATAGCAATTCGATCACACATCATTTCCATTTCAGATAACAAGTGGCTTGAGACAATAACACTCATTCCTTTTTCTCGAGTAAGCTTCCTTAAATGCACGCGAATTTCTTTCATTCCTGCTGGATCTAGCCCATTTGTCGGTTCGTCCAAAATTAAAAGCTTCGGATCATGCAGTAAACATTGAGCCAATCCTAGCCGCTGTCTCATTCCTAGTGAATACGTTTTAACTTCTTCGTGAATCCGCTCTGTTAATCCAACTAGTTCTATAACTTCGTGTAATTTCTCATTTGAAATACCGTTTTGCATACGGGCATACTGTTGTAGATTTTGATAGCCTGTTAGAAATTTATACATTTCAGGATTTTCAACAATTGCTCCAATTTGTCTTACCGCTTGACTAAAATTACTTTTAACACTCTTCCCGCAAACAATAATATCGCCTTGAGTTATACTCATCAGCCCAACAATCATGCGAATGGTCGTTGTTTTTCCCGCTCCATTCGGACCTAAAAAACCAAATACTTCTCCTTGCTTTACACTAAAGTTTAAATCTTTAATAATATCCTTACCATTAATCGTCTTCTTCACATTTTTCAATTCAAGTATCGTTTCCAACCTTTTTCCCTCCTATCATTCTTCTTCTCCCTCTTCCCAAAATAATTCATCCAATGTTTTACCAAGAGCCTTACAAATGGAAATGCATAAATTTAAACTAGGGTTGTATTTTCCTGCTTCGATAAGTCCGATCGTTTGTCTCGACACTCCGACAATATTTGCTAACTCCTCCTGCGACAAATCCTTTTCGACTCTTGCTACTTTTAACTTTAAATTTTTCATCATTTGCCTCACTTAGTCTTCGACGTCTAAATCTTTCTCGGAAACTTTTTGACTCGCTCTTTTCGCAGCAAAATAAGGAACTACAATGATGACGAGAAAAAAAGGTAAATAAATCACAAGCGAAGCAAAAAAGACGATAGCAAATGTATAAATACTATTTAAATAACCATCCCCATAAATAATGGCACTTCGCACTCCAAAAATGAGACCTGCAACCACACCGATCCCTAGGCAAAAGTATATTTTTTTTGAACTCATAGGTGTTCTGCTATTACGATCATGAATCTCAATTTCATCAGAGAATATTCCTAAGCTCGCAGCACGAACCATATAATAAATACTTGAAACAAGGATGACAATTAGCTCTGTTATAACTAACTTTACACTTATTTCATATAAGAAAAACTTTGTAAAAATAGATATTAAACAAATCGCCGATATAATAAAATAAATTTCCCGATAAATTCTATTTTGAGCATTCGTAATACGTTCATCGACTACTTTTTTTCTATTTCGAAACCAACCCATATTATTTCCTCCTTCGTAATTATCTAATGTCATTGTACATTATTATAAACAAAAAGCAATATATATATGTCATTTGATAATATATATTTAACAAAATGGAAAAATTCATTAAAAAAAGAATCCATTCCGAAAAATATAATCGAAATAGATTCTTTAATCTTTTACTTTATAATTAGCCAAGGATCGATTGAAGTAGTTCGAGCTTTTGCTTCTCATCCAAATATTCAAAAAGCCCTACTTGGTTTCCCCATGGATCATGAAATGTCCCCCATTTTACAGGAACTTCCTCTCTATCGAATATCTTAAAAAACTCAATTTCTAATTCTTTCATCAATCTTTCTCTTTCTTTTTCTATACTCATTACACCAAGTCGCATCGGCCCACATCCCACCGCGGGAATCCCTTCAGCCACTTGTAGCCAACAGCCAGGAATCAGCTCCCATTCCACAAAGCCTTCATGTGGAATAAAATCTGGTTCTCTATTTAGCAAGGTTTGATACCATTTTTGGCCTTTTTCAATATCTTCTACTCGAATCTGGAACGTCACCTCATATACCAATTTGTCATATCCTCCTCCAAAGATTACGATTAGAGTCTATAATCCTCTTTACAAACAATTCCATATTCGAGATACATTTTTAACAAGGTCAACGCCTCTCCCCATCCTACGGCGCATCCTATACATGCGGATAGATCCATAGCGGAAGTCGTATATCCTGTTTCCTCTAATAATAAAAGCGTTCCTTCTTTAATCTGCTTTAATTCAAACTTAACCGTTGTTTTACCTTCGCCTGGAAACCATTGAAAAACAAATAATCTATTTTGAATGGCCGTCAAAATATCTCCACCGTCTTCAATATTCTCCTTATTCACTCCATAATTAAACCAACGAAGGGTTATTTTTCCCTCCCCATTTTCATTCAAATGCAAGAAAGTATTATCTGTAAACCATGTATTCCATCCTTCTGCGGTTGTGAGTGTTTGATACACCTTTTCCGGTGAAGCCTTTATGTATGTTTGATGAAGAATCTGCATAAATTCCTATTCCCTAATTTGAAAACTCAACTATTTCAATCTGATTTCCAGCAGGATCCTCAATAATATTGTAGCGCCCCGGTGGGCATGGTTTTGCCTCATCAAACAACATTTTTACTCCTTTTGATTTAAAATGGTCCGTATCCTTATCAAGATCCTTTGAAAGCACACCTAGCAACACGTTCTGTCTTGGATTATGAATAGCTTCCTCACTTTCCTCTAACACAATCGGAATTTCATCATGTTGAAGACTAACAATCTTTTCACCATAATATTTTGAAACCTTGAAACCTAAAACATTTGAATAAAAGTCAACAGATTCCTTCAAATTTGGAACTCGAACAGTTAGCACACATACTTTATTTAACATAACATCTCCTCCTTTTGTAAGCTCTATTTTATCTAGAAATTACATTGTTTTTTTCTCCTAGATTGCTTATTTCCTATCTTTTTCAAGAAGGAGCAACGGTAGATTGATTAAAATAGGTGGATCATATGGTCTTGGATCTCTTAATAAAATTTCAGCTTCGATCATTGTGTCATCTCCAACTACAATCGGCTGTTCAAATTTTCCCCGTAGTGATTTATCTAGTATGAAATAATCCTTAGGGTTTTTACTCCAATGAATAGCAGCAGCTAATATGTAGTAAGTGCCTTTCGGAACATGTGTAAAGGTGCATATCCCTTCATTTAGCAAAACGGTACCTTCAATAGGCTTTTGATCTGGAATTGGTCGGGGGAAAAGCCCAACAAATACTAAACCGTTAAAATTTGGAGGTGCCTTAATATGACATGTAATTGCTGAAAATGCTATCGGTAAAGTTTGATAGCTCTTCTTATCTTTATAAAGATTAATAAAATGATATAATAACTCAAATTCTGATTTGAATTTTTTTGGAGATTGTCCTACATATTGTTTGAATTTGGAACTATAGGATCCAATACTTTTATAACCGACGCTTAACAAGGTTTTTAGTATTGAGCTTGATGGAGTAAATAGTATTTGTTTACTCGCATCAATCCTTAATGCAGATAAAAAATGTCGAGGGGTCACACCTGTTACTTCCTTGAAAGCTCTTAAGAAATGATATGTACTGTAGCAATATTTATCAGCTAATTCCTCAGACGTAATATCTGCTTCTAAATGATTTCTCATATATTCAATTGCTTCTTCAACAGCATTCAGAAGATCCTTATCCATTTTTATCACCCTAAAGCGTTCATTTAGAAAAACTCCATATGACTCTTTTCCTGCTTATAATAATCCAATCGGTCTTTTAATGATCCGGTATGAAATTCAAATTTATGCCCGTCGGGATCGGTAAAGTAAATGGATTTTTTATCTTTTTCATCCCTAGACCGCCCTATCAGAATATTCACCTGTAATTCATTTAGCTTTCTATCCCAATCATCAAAATCTTTTTCTTCTATCGTAAAAGCAATGTGAGTATACGATTGATGAATCTCCTCACGTGGAATATCCTTCTCTACATTCAAAGCGAGCCACAATCCATTCAAATCAAAATAGGCGGTACTCCTTCCCTTAACTAACAGCTTTGCATTCAAAACTTTTTGATAAAAATCAATTGCTCTTTCTAAATTAGAGACTGAAAATAATAAATGATTGATTCCCTGTATGTTCATTTGCTCACCAGCCTGAATGATTTCAATAAATACTAGTATTAAATGTTTCCTACTAGAAATAATATTTATATGTTATCATTATAGTTGGAATATTAAAAATTCGCTAATTTTAAATTGTCGCTTCAAACATCAGATGATCCGTTAGCAAGCTGTCCCTTTTTACCTTATGACAGCTTCGTTTATGATCTAAAGGTTGGAGCGAGACAATAAGAGGAGGTAAGTAATTATGTATGAAAATATTTTAAGACACCCAGGTCCTACTCCGATTCCGAAAAAAGTTCAGCTTGCAATGAGCCATGATATTATAAGTCATCGCAGCAGTGAATTTGTTCAACTTTACAGAGAAACGACAAATCGTGTCAAACCCATTTTCGGTACAGCTCAAGATATTTTACTCCTTCCTTCCGGCGGAACTGCTGCATTAGAAGCTGCAGCTGTCAACACTGTTTCCAAAGGGGAAAATGTAGTTGTCATAACTGTTGGCGCATTTGGTGATTACTTTGTTTCCATTTGTGAAAAATATGGCTTCAATGTTCACAAGCTTGAAAAGGAATGGGGCAAGGCTTGTACAGAAGAAGATCTAAGTGAGTTTTTAAAACCATTAAAGGATATTAAAGCTGTTTTTGCTACATATAACGAAACGTCAACAGGAATCCTTAATCCAATTGAAAAATTAGCGGAGGTCGTTCATTCACAAACAGATGCCTTATTTATTGTCGATGGTGTTAGCTGCATTGGCGGAGCACCGGCAGAAATGGATAATTGGGGAATTGACATTTTAGTAACAGGATCACAAAAGGCAATGATGCTTCCTCCGGGAATGGCGCTGCTTAGTGTGAGTGATAAAACATGGAAGGTTATCGAAGAGAACAAAACTCCTTCCTATTACTTAAATCTGTTAAGCTACCGAGACTGGGCTGCAAAAGGCATGACACCTAACACACCAGCAGTTACGCTCATCTATGGACTCTCTGCTGTCTGTGATTTAATTGATGAAGAGGGTGGATTCACCCAAACCGTTGCAAGACATGAATTAATGAAAAATATGGTTCGTAAGGCAATGGGTGCACTCAATATTGAACTGTTAACAGATGATGAATATGCTTCACCAACGATCACAGCCATTCTTACACCAGAAGGACTTAATCTTGGTGAGTTTATTGGACATCTGAAACAGAAATACCATCTAGATTTTGCCGGCGGTCTTGGTCATTTGCAAGGAAAAATGTTTAGATTTGGTCATATGGGTTATTGTTTCCCGAGCGATGTCCTTCAAGCTGTATCGTTAATGGAGGCAGGTTTACAAGACTTTTCTTACTCATTTGAACTCGGGGCTGGAGTGAAAGCTGCACAAGAGGTATTTTTAGCTGCACATAGAAAATAACCACGCAAAACGGATTGAATCAGCGATTCTTTAGTAGCTTTGAAAAATACGATTTATCTGAAGAAGCGATCTCACTTTAACATCTTGAGATCGCTTCTTTTAAATCAAGCTTTCATACTCGAAAGCACGCTCCATTTAATTTTCTGCTGGGCTATTCGCTTCAGACATTGCTTTTTCAAGAATATCCATCACTTTGTAATTTATTTCTTCCTTTACCTTTAAATACTCTCCCCAATCGACGGTTTTTGTGTAGAAAAACAATAAAATCTCTAAACCACTTTCACTGTATTGATCAAAGGTAACATTAATCGTCTCATGATGAATGTCGGAATTGTTCTTAAGATAACTTTCAATCTCCTCGACGATTGCCTTTAATTTTTCCTGCGACGTTTTAAGTGAGAGCTTTAGATTAAAGGTAATTTGTCTTTTTCCAGCCTTGCTCCAGTTCATAATAGCCTCATTCGACAATGTTGCATTTGGAACCGTTACAAGTGCCTGTGCAAATGTTCGTACCTTTGTACTGCGGAACGTAATATCTTCAACAATTCCTTCCACACTCGACGTCTTAATCCAATCACCGATCGAAAAAGGTTTTTCCGTAATAATGACGATCCCACCGAATAGATTTCCTAGTGCGTCTTTAGCAGCTAAGGCAAAGGCCAAACCACCGATGCCCAACCCAGCAACAAAGCCATTTACATCATAATCGAATTCTTGGGCAACGATACTAATTGTGATGGCAATGATAACTACTCGCAATGCTTTCGATAAAAACGGAATAAGAATTTGATCGATTTCAAAGCTTGTTTTTTCATTAATTTTGATTAAAAGCATAGAAGATGAGGAAGCAAGATTGTAAAGGCCCCAACTAATAATGATAATAATTGATGAGCTCATTGTATTTGAAAATAACGCATTCTTCTCATTAAAATGCGGAAAATACTGTGCAGATAAGTAAATACCAATGACAATAAACAGCCATTGTATAGGTTTCTCATAAGCAAGAAAGATTTGTGAAAGCAAATCTCCTGGTGCTTTTCTTCCGATTTTCAAAAGAAGTGCGAACACATACTTTGTGAAAATTTTCCTAAAAATTAAAAACAGCAGAAAAATCCCAACCGTGATTCCAATATTTTTCAGATTATCGTACGAAGTAATAAACTCCAGAAATGCATCCATTCTTCTCCCCCTAGCTGCCTAGCTTCTAATGCAAAAAAAAACTTTTTATCGTGATTCGTTCAACTACCAATCAGAAATGGCTAATTAATATCTTCTGCTAACTGAGTTTCACTTTATCATAACAAAAACATGCATTAGCTGAAAAGCTAGAGGGGTCAGATTTACATTCCCATATTTTTCTATACAAATTACCTTCGTTCCATTGCATTAATCCCAATTCCCATCAATATAACACCAATTAACAGCAGCATGCTAATTGGAAACAGTAGTTCCGATAGTGGCAATTGATAAATCGTTACTCCCTTTAAAATTTCCATTCCATACGTGATCGGTGAAATCTTCGATAATGCTTGCAAAATGGGGGAGGTTACGATTTCAAGTGGCCAATAGGCTCCTCCAAGCATCGCTAAGCTAACTGTAGCTAGTGCTATAAACGCGTTATACTGACGATTACTTTGCGCTAATCCAGTGAGGAACATCGCAAAAGCAACAATCGCAAATACATATGGTACTAAAGCAATTAAAGCTTTCCCCATCCCTCCGTAGAAATCAATCTTTGCTGCAAAATGAAAAACAAAGAAGATGAGTGCTATTTGCACATAGCCAAGGACAAAACTATAAATTAAATTTGCACTATACATTTCCCATTTTCGGACAGGAGATAGAATAAGGCGGTCACGGATTCCCATTTCCCTTTCTTCAAAAAGCTCTGCAACGAGAGTAGCAATCGTATAAATGACGAAAAAGAGGGAAAAGCCAAATATGCCTTGCAATCTGCTATTATAAATAAACGAATTCTCACCGCTAAACGTTTCCGACTTGGTTGAAAACACTGGTTCTTCATCTACCTTTTTCAATACATCATCAACATCATTTGCCGTTAGCCCATGCAAGGAGCCGACAGTAAGTAGCAGCTGTCTTTCATTTTGACTTGCACTTATTTGTGCAAGTTTTTGCTCAATCACTCTTAAATTTTGTGATTCTACTGAATAAACGAGTCTGTAACCATCATCTGTAAGCAATACTCCTGCGTCAGCCTCATTGCCTTGAACCTTTTCCAGCAACTCATCCTTTATCATTGGCTTAAAAACAAGCTCATTAGATGTATTTAATTGTTCTAAAAAAGAGTCTGTCAACCTATTTTCACTATCTTCAGCAATCGGAACTGTTTGAACATTATTATTTCCACCCATTAAATAAGCGAATACAAGTGTAAAAATAACCATGATCACAAATATCCATGGATTGCGGATAAATTTTTGCAGTTTAGCTAAAAGCAAACCAATCATTATTGCTTCACCTCTTTCGGAAAAAGGAATGTACCAAGTATAATGAACACGATTCCAAGGCCGCAAAGCGTTATAAGCTGTGGAACAACCGAATGTAATCCATAGCCTTGATACACTTGTAAATACGCATTCATTGCTGCCCCATTCGGCGTATACGCTCCGATCGCAGCAATCGTTTCAGATACGGATTTCATAGGAACGAATGTACCGCCTAATAATGCAAGCATCGTAACTACTACATTGGAGAAGAAATTAGATATTGCCTGTGAATGAAAACGATAATTTAAAGCTGTCAAGACAACAGCAAACCCGCCAACCGCACCTGCAATGCACAATGTAATAACGAGAAATCCAATAAAATCATCCCAAACAACTCCATAAACAATTCTTGTAAATCCAAAGATGATGGCTAATTGCAGAAACGCAATCATCACAGCAGAAATAAAATTACCAATTAAATACGAAAAGCTTGATGCACCTGATAAAATAATTCGCGTAAAAACATTTGATTCTTTTTCAGCAAATGCAAACGAACCTGTATCAGAAGCAATATAGAGCACGAACATCATACTAATTCCAAGCAAATAATAGACCATTGCTGAAACAGGCTTTACAGAAGATATTGCTTGTTTGGAAATTGTCATTCCCTCAGATTGTTGAACTGCCGCATCTATATAAATACCTTTTTGCGCTAAAGTCGTATGAAGCGTATATTGATGCTGAAATTGTTCTGTCATTTCCGTCACTAATTGGGCCGCAAGCTCTTTTTTATTATTTTGATAAAGTGTAAACTCCGGTTTCACACTTTCTTTATTTGCTGATAAAAATAACGACATGAATAATTGATAAGTAAATTTCTCTGGTACTTCAATAATGACTGCATACTCTTTGTCTTTTTTTAGAGCCGATAACTGCTGCGGTTGTTTTTCTTCAAAATCAATGAACTCCTTTACTTCACTATTGTTAAAAACTGCTTCTTTCATTAATTTCATTGGCAGCATTTGTTCGAGCCCAAGTTCAATTGCTCCCTTTACTTCAGCTGGCAATTCACTTTTCTCAAGCTCAATCTTAAAGTCCTCTATATCTTGCTCTTCATTTCCATGAGAAACATAAGCAATTTTTGCCTCAATTGGCGACTTATCCGCTTCAAACATCCCTTTCAGTGCAAATCCTAATATAGAGATGAGAACAAGTGGCATTACAAGCTGCATCATGATTACTTTCGGATTCCGGATAAATACGAGTAATTGCTTTTTAAAAAACGCTCCGATCATACGAATTCCTCCTAATCTCGCAATGCCCGGCCAGTAAGATGCAGAAAAACATCTTCAAGTGTCGGTGTTTTTGCCTCTGTTGAAATAATAGTTGTTCTTGTTTCTTCGGCTAATTGAAAAAGTCGAGTAAAGAAATTAACTGCTTTTGGAAGCGTAATCGTAATCGTTTGTTCAGTAGCTTGCACATCTTTTACAACACCTTCGTGGCGAATGCATTCGATGAAAGTTTCCTTCATATTCTCCACTTTCACAACTAATGTTTTTTCCGCTGAAAGAATACCTTTAATCTCATCTTTCGTTCCTGCTGCGATAATTTGCCCTTTATCCATTATATAGATGCGGTCACATAGAAATTCGACCTCCTCCATATAATGACTTGTATATAAAATGGACATCCCCTTTTCCTGATTCAAGCGTTTAACTGTTTCGAGAATATAATTGCGCGACTGTGGATCAATTCCGACTGTTGGTTCATCCATAATAAGCATTTCTGGATTATGCATAAGGCTTGCGCCAATATTTAGTCTACGCTTCATTCCTCCAGAGAAATTCTTCGTAATCTCCTTTTTATGTTCGGTCAATCCAATCTGCTCAAGTATTTCATCTACCTTTTTTTGTAGCTGCTTTCCTGTTAAGCGGTGGATTCTCCCGAAAAAAAGGAGATTTTCTTTTGCAGTCAAATCCGAATAAATCGCGATTTCTTGTGGGACTACTCCAAGAACCTTTCTTAACTCCCCAGCATTTTTCAAAATACTTTCACGTCTGAAGCGGATATCACCAGACGTTGGAGGCACGAGGGAAGAAATCATTGAAATCGTCGTAGACTTTCCTGCTCCATTCGGTCCTAATAAACCAACCGTCTCACCAAATTCAATATGCATGTTAACCCCATCCACCACTGTATGCTTCTTAAACTGCTTTGTAATGTCAATCGTTTCAAGCATTACTTACTCACTCTCCTTGTTATCCATATTTTAAGTTTAATTATTTTGACTTCCCACTAACCTCCGTCATAAAAACACTCAGATAACCATGACCTCCGTCATTTTTTTGAGGTATTCACAAAAATATATCCTTTAAGTTGCTGATTCATGAGAATTTATTAATTTTTTCAGAGGGATAGGCATGTAAAAAGGGGTGATTCTCTGGACTGTTAGTCGATTAACGAGGGGCTGCTCAGGACTAAGTGGGATTCTTTGGACAAAATTAAAAGAATCGAACTCATCGCTGTGGATTAAGAACGATTCTCTGAACATGCGTAAAAAAATCAACCTCATGGCAGTAAGCAAAAAGGGAGATCCAGGCTTTGCTTAACTTAAATCATTCCTAACCGCATAAATAGCAAGCTGAGTTCGATCTCGCAGTTCCAGTTTTTGTAAAATTGAAGTAATATGGTTTTTTATCGTTCCAATTGATAAGTGCAGTTCATTTGCTATCTCCTTATTCGTCATACCTTTACCAACTTGACGAACAATAGCTATTTCTCTTTGTGTTAAAGGAATGTCTGCTGCTTCCATTTTTATTTGCTGAAGCAAGCGCGGCATAACCTTTGCCGTTACATCTTTATCAAGTGGCATGCCACCATCTAAACAACTAAAAATCGCTTTAATCAGTTCTTCACGCTCAGCTGTTTTTAGTAAAAATCCATTGACTCCATCCCTTAACGATTGCAGAGCATATTCATCATCATTAAAGGTCGTTAGCATTAAAATTTTCACATTAGGAAAGCGTTGTCTAATGATCCGAGCGGCTTCAATTCCATTCATTTTTGGCATTCGTATATCCATGACAACACAATCAATCGCATGAAGATTCATACTCGAAATGGCTTCGATTCCATCCCCTGCTTCTGCTACTACTCGCAAGCTTTTTTCTTGTTCAATCATTATTTTTATGCCTTGACGAACAATGACTTGATCTTCAACGAGTAAAATTCGTTTCATCTATCTGTCCTCCTTCAACGGAAAAGACGCCTCAACGATAAAATATTTCTCAGTTTGATAAGCATTTACCGTTCCACCAATTTCCTCAAGACGTTGCTGCATGTTTTCCAGACCAAATCCATGGTGAGAAGATTTCGCACCATTAATTCTGTTTTGCACATTTAGATGAAAATGACCAACTGCTGTTCTTCCTAAAACGACAAATACTTCTCGTGAAGTTGCATATTTCATTGCATTTGTAAATGCTTCTTGAAGCACACGATATAAAACAATGCTTTGATCATTGGTAAGTTTTATCGATAGAACACCATGCTTTGTTGTTAAATTAATTGAAAGATGGCTTTCCACTTCAAGCTTACGAATTAATTGCAGCACAGATGAAAGACCAGCGGCTTCATCATGCTTCAATGTTCTGACAGCTAATCTAATTTCTTCTAAACTATCACGAACCTCTTTCTTAACTGTGCCGATTCTTAGATCATTCGATTCTATCGACATAATTTCAAGCTGCATTAACACAGCTGTCAATTTATGCCCTACCGAATCATGAATTTCTCTCGATATCCGCGTCCTTTCCTCTAATCGCACATGCCCTTCATTCTCTAAAGCCCTTCTCTTCAGTAGCCGATATTCTAATAGAACTTCATTGTATATTGCTAGCAAATCCTCCCGATCGCCAATCTTTTTCCATAATAATTGAAGTAAGAAATACATAAGCATTACCGAAAAAACAAATACAATTGATAAACGATCATGAATATATAACGAGCTAATCGCGAAAAAGACAGCAACAATGGAAAGATAGTAAAAAGAACGAGCACGAACATAAAGAGCTGCCTCTACCATTATGTAAAGCAAGAGTAATAATATAAAGTACATGCCCTTAACTTCGATGAAAAAATTAGTCAAGAACACAAGCGTAAAAATGAGTGTAAAGAGGACTTCCTTTTTTTTGAAAATAGGAATAATAAAATGTAAAATAATAGCTCCTGTACAAAGCAAAAGCAAGAAAGATAGCCTTTTTAATTCTAAATGTTCGGGGGATAGCACCAAACCAACCCATAAGCTTAGAAAAAATAAAAATCGAATAAAAAAGATGAAAATAACAGCTCCTCCTAACATCGTACAAACCTAGATAAAGTAGAATTTCATATTTTTATTCTACCATTTTCTACTTATACTCGATTAAGAAATATACTGTTTCTTTTCCTAATTTATTCGACTCGATTAAATGATTATGATAAAGCTTTTAAGCCAACGACACCAATAATGATCAATATGACACTTATGATTCGACCGATGCTTTTCGATTCGCCAAATAAGATCATATTCAAAAGGACCGCTCCTGCTGTTCCAATTCCAATCCAAACCGCATATGAAATACTTAGCTGTAAATAGTTAAAGGATGTATATAAAAAAGCAAACGACGCTGCGAATCCGCCTACATAAAGAAGACCATTTTTTAACGTTTTTTGCTGACTGTATAATTTCAAACCAACCGTACCTGCAATCTCACTGGAGGCTGCAAAGAGGACAAATAACCAACCCATCTTACATAACCTCCTTCGTTACTTTTTTCTCTTCAAGATTATCGGCAATGTTTAAACCAATAACCCCAACAACAATGATCGCAACGAAAAAGAATTTCCCGATACTAAAGCTGCCTCCAAAAAGAAACACATCCATTAGCACTGTGCCGACTGTCCCTACTCCCGCAAAAACAGCATATACCGTTCCAGTTGGGAGAGTTTCACAAGCTTTAGGGAGAAAGTAGAAATCAATCATGATGATCCCAATAATAATCACCCAATGCCACCAAGTTGTTGCCACATTAAATCCATAAACCCAAATCAATTCAAATAAACATGTTAAAAATACATAAATCCAAGCTTTATTCACTGTAAAAATCCTCCTGATGACTGATTCCGTTTCATTCTGAGCAAAGCTGCCCTGTTTATTCGCGAAGCTCTCGTATTATTCTCGAAAAATGTGTTTTATTCGCGAAAATCGCTTTTTACTCGTGAAGCATACTTCTTATCTTAAAAACTACATTTATATTCAATCCTTCATTCCTAGTCCATACTTTAAGAATTCTAGAATCTCTGTTTTTTGTAAGGCAGCTTGCTCATCCTGTCGGTAATCGTATAAATAGATTTGTTCAGCTGCTGATTCGACAAGAGCAATAAATAATTTAGAAATCCGTTCAACATGAATCGATTGACGGATCATTCCAGCAGCTTTTGCTTCGCTGAAAAATTCATTAAGCCAAGAGTAGAATGGCTGATAAACGCTTTCCCACTCGGTAATATACTCTGATGATGCTAATCCACTATAAATAAGTGCATGGATTTCTCGATAATCTCTCGTTATCTTAAAGATCGCATCGACAACTTGAGAAATTTTAGTTGGAAAGTCCGCATCAGCCTGCACTTCTTCTTTCACCGCTACGATCGTCTTTTCAACCATCACCTCAGCGATTGCAGGCATAACTGCTAATTTCGAAGGAAAATACAAATAATACGTGCCTTGTGCAATGCCCGCTAATTTCACAATATCCGCAATTTTTGTTTTTTCAATTCCCTTTTCTCTAAAAACCTCAACCGCCGCATGGACAATCTTTTCTCTTTTATTCATTATCTAAATCCTTTCTCAAACCAAACTGACTGAATATCATTCATTTTATACCAATGCTTTTTTCCTGTCAAATTCTATCACGATCACAATAAGAAAAAAGCCTTCCGTTGTTTGGAGAGCTTTTCTTATTCTTACCTACTTCCTTACAAAGGGTTGGGTCTATTCTAAATTTTGTTCCATTTTCAAGAAATCTTGATTTTCCATGAGATCTGGACCAGCCTTTTTTAGGTATAAATGAAGATCTTTGTCAGGAACGTCCGTTGTTGCCTTTAATATTTGATTCGTCTCCTTCGAGTAAATATAACGGTTATCATCATCCGTATTTGAATTTGAATTTGAATTTGAATTTGAAGATGTAAATTTAAATCCTTTATAATCTGCAAATAATTGGTCAAAGTACTTTTTATCTACTTTCATTAATACTATTTGAAATAATTTATCTTCTCTAAAATAAAACCTCGCAACCCCATCATAATCCATGACAAAGTCCGCCCCGCTGCCATCCTCTTGCTCCATTGAATATTTTTCACCTAAACGCTCTATTATTCTTTCTTGTGAGTCGCCTAAAGTAAATCCAAGCATATATAGGTTACCTTGTTTTAAAAAAACTGTGGGTTTTTTTAATTCTGAATGCATTTCTGTTGGCGACTGTTGTTCTGTTGCAGTAAGTTGTTCATTTTCAATCAATATTTCATTTAGGACTAAAAACATTATGCCTATTAAGCTTATTGCCAAAACGGGGGTTAACAAGACATTACGCCATTTATATTTTGGCCTCTTTGATGTATTTTCAAGTTCCTGTAGCACATTTTTCATTACACGCTCTTTACTCTCAGTTAAGGGCAGCGTGCGGATAGCATCTTCGACAATCGTTTGTTCGTCTTTTCTAACCAACTCATCTGCATACCTTTTTCCGGCAGGTGGAAAGAACTTATTTTTAATGAGGATCTTTTTGTAGGTCCAGCTCTTCAAATAATCCTTGCTTTTGTTAACAGTCATTTTTATAAGAAATGCCTTTACCTCACCACGCTCTTCATAATTTTCCTGTTGATGATAAAACTTTATAAATACTTCCTGTACAATGTCCTCCGCAGTATGGGTATCCTTTACATAACCATAAGCTATGCGAATCAGGAGTTCTGTATATTGAAACATTAATTCTCTTATGTTATGAATAGTAAACAAAACGACATCTCCTTTCTCTGTTTATTAAACGATTCTCAAACCATTAAAGTTTGAATTTATCGAAATTTTAAATAAAATAAAACTGCCTCATATGTCGTTTTCTCCGACTATAAGACAGCTCGCTAATTATAATATTCAACTATTTATCAAAAGGGAATTTCCAACCAAGTTACAAAACATTATTAAACTGATTCTAATCTAAAATTAAATGGCTAAAAAATTTGCTCCATCGCTTCATATGGATGATTTAATTCATTTTCTGCTGCGTTCATACGATCAATCTCCTCCTGTGAGATCCTCTCAATCGTAAATCCAGTATATGCGTAAATAATGGCGATCAGTGGACTAATAAAACATAAAAATGCATAGGGAGCGTATGCAAATGTCGAAACACCGAGTGTAGCCGTCATAAATGCACCGCAAGTATTCCATGGTACAAGTGGAGATGTCATTGTACCTGCATCCTCAAGTGTCCGTGATAAATTCTTCGGATGAAGTCCTCGTCGTCGATAGGCTGTTAAATACATTCTCCCTGGGAGAAGAATTGACATGTATTGATCACAGGCGATTACGTTCGCTGTAATACAAGTTGCAACCGTCGTTGTAATCAGACTTCCTGTTGATTTGGCAAGCTTCAGCAAGCTGTTGACAATTGTCTGTAAAACACCCGTCGTTTCTAATATTCCGCCAAAGCTCATCGCAATCATAACAAGCGAAACGGTATACATCATCGCTTCTGTTCCACCATTATTCAATAAATTATCAAGGACGACATTGCCAGTTTCCATCTCAAACCCATATACCATTATTCCTAAAATATCGCCAATTGAAAAACCTTGTACTGCGAATGCAACAATCCCACCCATAATCGAACCAATGAACAGACCAGGAATTGCAGGTGTTTTCATCGCAATCATCCCAAGTACGATAATAGGAACAAGTAAAAGCCATGGACTAATAATAAAAATATCACTTAAGCTTTGTTGAAGAGCTGTGATCTCATCAATCCCCGCTCCCTTATCCTTAAAAGTAAGACCGATAAAAAAATAGATGATAACAGAAATTATAAGAGCGGGAATCGTTGTAAAAAGCATATGGCGAATATGGTCGAAAAGTTCAACCCCTGTAATCCCTGGCGCCATATTCGTCGTTTCCGAAAGCGGAGAAATCTTATCTCCGAAATAACAGCCCGAAATAATCGCTCCTGCAGCCATAGCTGGATTTATACCTAAACCAACCCCAACTCCCATAATGGCAATCCCAATCGTACCTGCAGCTGTCCAAGCATTTCCGGAAGCGATCGCAATAACACTGCAAATGACTGCAGCTACCGGAAGAAAATAACCTGGAGATAATATATCTAGACCATAATAGATCATCGTCGGAACAATTCCACCAGCTAGCCAAGTTCCAATGATTGTCCCAATAATCATTAAAATTAATAATGCCTGTAATGCAAGTGATACAGCCTTGATAAGACCTTTCTCAAGTTCACGCCATGAATATCCTAAATACATCGCAACAATCGTAGCAACTGTACAACTTAATAGCAGCGGAATATGTGGATCAGCTTCAAACATAAAAATACCCGTAAATAAAAATGTGATCATTGCAATAATCGGAATTAATGCAACTCCTAATGAAGGCGCTTTCTTTTTTGCCATTATCATCCCTCTTTCTTTCGCATAGAATCTCTCCTTATCTCTATTGCAAATATCATGCCAATTTATAATTTTCTGAATCATCTGTATTAAGGTGTATTTTAAATGAACGCTCGAGAAAAAGATATACCTAATTGCATAATCCATTCATTCTTGCATAAGTAAACTAGACCGAAAGTTATAGAAGGGAACCAGGGAAAACAGCAAAAAAATAGCTCCTCATAATAAGGAGCTTCGATCATTTATTTCATTTACTAATCATTTAACGCAATGGAAATAAATTTAATTTCAAGATACTCTTCCATTCCGTGATGCCCGCCTTCTCTTCCAAGACCACTTTCCTTGTAGCCGCCGAATGGTGCTTGAGCTGTTGAAGGTAAGCCATCATTGACACCTACAATCCCATACTCCAATTCTTCACTTATACGGAAAGCACGACTTAGATCTTCTGTATACACATAGGCAGCAAGACCATAATTCGTATCATTTGCCCGCTCAATGACTTCCTGCTCCGTTTTAAACGTTGCAATCGGGGCAAGCGGACCGAAAATTTCTTCATTTACGCAGAGCATATTTTCAGCAACATTTGTAATAATCGTTGGATTATAGTAATATCCTTCAGTTGCCTTGGGCTTTTCACCTTGATAAATAATTTCCCCACCATTTGAAATTGCATCATCAAGCAGCTCTTTTACTTTATTGATTGCAGCCTGATCAATTAATGGACCAATATCGGTTCCTTCCTCTAATCCATTGCCAACCTTTAACTGACTAAGCTCTTGTTTAAATAATTCGACAAACTCGTCTGCGACAACCTCATGCACATAGATTCTATTCGTACATATGCATGTTTGCCCTGCATTGCGGAATTTAGAGCCGATTAAGCCTTTTGCCGCCTTTTCTAAATTTGCATCATTCATTACAATAAACGGAGCATTTCCGCCGAGCTCGAGGGAGATTTTCTTTACATTTTCAGCTGCGCCTCTCATAAGTACTTTTCCTACCTCAGTAGAGCCTGTGAAGGTAATCTTTCTTACGCGTGAATCGCTTAACCATGCATCCCCAATCTCGCTCGACTTTCCGGTAACGACATTAATTACCCCTCTTGGAATTCCAGCCTTTTCTGCAAATTCAGCTAGCTTTAATGCCGTTAAAGGTGTTTGTGTCGCTGGCTTTACAACGGCCGTACAGCCTGCTGCAAGAG
>JAEWDX010000396.1 GCA_023389895.1 Bacillota bacterium | reverse complement strand
TGGTAAAGTTATTCCGACTTTTACCTCAATCACAAAGAATTGAAGTAAATTTATAGCATCTATAAGCACTCTAATGAATGTTTTTTTATTGAAAGGGGTGGTTACATGTAGCTGTGATAAATAAATGTTCTAAAAATGTAATGGAAAAGCCTTCCTTTATTCAGTATATTTAAGGATAGGAGGGATAAGTATGAAAAAAACCATATCAATTATTTTAACTATTTTTCTAATGTTAAGTTTGTCATCCCAGGCGTTTGCAGTTGGAATTGTTTATCAAAATAAACCAATAAGTATGGATGTGCCAGCAAAAATTATTGATGGAAGAACCTTAGTTCCAATTCGAGCAATAAACGATGCTTTAAAAGGTGTGACTAGTTGGGATAAAAAAACACAACGGGTTACAATAAATAAAGGGAACATGAATATTATCCTAAAAATCGGGGATCGTACTGCCCTTGTTAATAAAAAGGAAGTAAAATTGGATGTGCCTGCACAAGTTTTATCTAATAGAACGTTTGTGCCATTGAGATTTGTATCTCAGTACTTTGGTCATAAAGTGGAATGGGATGCCTCTTCTCAAACAGTTCTAATAGACAGTGATGAGTCTTATAAACAAAATAGTGTGATAGATGGCATTGATTTCACTAAAATTTATGAAATTGAAGGAACTGGTGAGTATAAAGGTTATAAACGGTTGAAAGGTTATCCAGATGATGATAAATATGCAATTTACTATCGGGGCAATTTTGAATCATTTCATGTAACCTATGAAGATTTATATCCTAAGAATTTACAAGAGAAAATTACATGGAAATATAACGGAAAAACATATACTCATACCAGAAGCCAACTCTATAGTTTCTTTTCGGATATTATTAAATTGGAAAGCTTATTAGGACAAAGTAAAGGGATTATAAATCAAGATTGGTTGTCACAAACATTTGGAGATACCTATCTAGATTGGTTATTGCAAATGGAATATTCTCAAGAGGCATATAGTATTGTAGATAAGTATTTGGATTATAAAGAAAATCCTAATCAAAATGATAGATATTCATTAATTGATTTTGATATGAATTTATTTAAAAATAATGATGATGAAATAGATTTATCTATTTGGATTTCAAGTAAAGAACTGTCTGTTAACGGTGATAATATAGAACTAACAAAACGTCGTATAAAAGTTGAAAACAAAACAGAATGGAAAATGGCTTTTATTAAAAGTGATAGTCTTGCTGGTATGGTTACGGTTATTTATGAAGTTCCCGATATGCCACTAGATTATTTTGACGATGAGAATGACTCTGAAGATACTTTTAATGGAATTAGATTTAAAAAAGTAAATAATAATGTATATATAAATAGAGAAGATTTAAAAGATAAAGGTGTATTATAATTCTATTTGTCTTTAATGCTGAGAAAAGTTCTGTAAAACAAATAGAAATATTGAAAAGTCATTCTGCGAGTTGAAGTGGAGTGGCTTTTTTTCATTGAAAGGTGTGAAATAATATAAAAATTGAAAAATAATAAAAAATTGATATTCTCCTTCCTTATTTTTCTATTCATGGTAATATGTTAATGTAGTAGAAAAGTCTTAAGGGAGGACATGAATTGAAAAAGATATTCTCCGTATTCATTCTTATTTTATTAATAGTTGTTATGACAGCATGTGGTCAAGATAAAGCAAACGGAACTTCTACTAATAAAAATGAAAATGATGTAGAACAAAAGTCTCAAAAAGATGAGCCAAAAGAAGAAGTAAAGAAAGAAAAAGAAGAGCCTGAAATTATTAGTATCGATAATGGTGAAATGGTTGTTATTGAAGATTTTGCCGAATTTACAATTACCAATACCGTGTTTTCAAAAAGAATTGATCCCCCAAGCCCAGGTAGTTTTTATACATACTATGAGGCAAAAGAAGAGGGAACAACGTATTTGGATACTGTAATTTTGATTAAAAGTCTTTTAACATCAGGTAAATCTTCTGATGAATTTGCATCTGTAAAAGTTATTTTTAATGAAAAGTATGAATACAAAACATTTTCAACTATAGAAGACAAAGGTGGTAGTGATTTTACATTTACAAACATTACTTCTATAGAACCTTTAAAAAGCGGAACTCTTCATTTTTTAGCTGAAGTACCAGAAGAGGTTGAAAAAGGTGAAGAACCAGTGTCAGTAATAGTGACAGTGAAAGAAAAAGATTATATTTATAAAGTAAGATAGTTTTGGAAAAAGCACTCGCTTGAGTGCTTTTTTTTATTGAAAGGGGTGATGATTATGTGAAAAGTATGGTATCTCCCCTCCGTTTTTTGTATATTGTTGGTAGAGGAGGGACTGTTTTGGTAAAGAAAATATTTTTTCGTTTTTTAGCGATATTTATGTGGCTTATAGCTGCGGCTGGCTTTATAGTGCTCATTGGTTTTTTTGTTTCTTCAGATGATTTTTATATACCAATAATCCTAAAAATAATTGTGTTATTGCTAACTATTGGATTTGTATTATTAGGTAAATTCTTGTGGAGGGCTTCTTCTAGAATTAAAAAGACACATAGCAAGCCTGAAACATTAAATGTAGGGAGCTTTGCTCAAATATCTGTCACTTCAACCAGGGACATACCTAACGAAACCCTAAATGATATGAAAAAACACTATTCTAGTATCCAATTGGAAAATGATTTAGGAATTCTTGAGGAATCAGTAAAATTGATGATTAAGACTGAAAATATTTCTACGTTTGTTAGTCGATATGAATTAGCGCAAAGAATGTCGTATACATTAGAACAAGCTATAATGGCTGGTTTTAAAGTAAACGATAAGTTTATTTCTGCAAAAGAGCTCTTAGATATAAAAGTAAACGAATTACCAAGAGTTTTGAGTTCTTCATATAAAAAAATAAAGAAAGATGCAGCTAAATTAAATACTGACAATGGAAAATTAAGAATATACAAGGAATATATAAAGTTATTAATAGAGAACGAATATAATCTTGATATTTCAGCTAATTATTTAGACATTGTGGAAGCTCTTGAAAAAGATATAATAAAACTATCTGATAATAATTCATAGTTTTATTATATTTCAGGAGGGATGTTTTCATGGCACAAAATAAAGTTATAGCTGGAGAGTATGAAGGGAAAAATATTATGATGGAGTATTCGAACCTTTCTTTAATCGTTTGACGGAAGTATCCGACTCTGCAAAATTTCAAGCGGCTATTGATGGCATAGTTAATAGTTTGCATATTGTTTCATCAGCTGCTTTATATCTATTAGATATTTTCATTTCTATAAGCTCATTTATTTATGACAATTGGTCAATAATTGGACCGATAATTATGGGTGTAGTTGGGGCGCAATTAACATATGGTACTTATTTAGGCATAGTTAGGAACTCAGTTAGTTACTGCTGCGCAATGGGCATGGAATGCTGCTATGACAGCTAATCCAATAGGATTAATAATTGCTGGTATTATTTTGTTAATTGGCATATTTTATGCGTCTGTTGGTGCAATCAATAAATTCGCAGGCACATCGATTTCAGCAACGGGCGTAATTGCAGGTATATTTGCTTGGTTGGGAGCTTTCATTTGGAACACTGTAGTTGGAGTTATCAATGCAATTATCCAGTTTTTATGGACTGCCTTTGTCGAACCTTGGATTGGGATAATAGAGTGGGTTTTAAATGTTTTTAATGGCGGTTTTGATAGTTTTGGTGATGCTGTTAAAAATTTGCTTGGTCAAATTATTTCTTGGTTTTTATCACTTGGAAAAGTAGTTACTAAAATTATGGATGCTATTTTTGGTACAGATTGGACTTCTGGGCTTTCGTCTTTACAAAGCAGTGTACTTGCTTGGGGTAAGAATAATAATGCAATAACTTTGGATAGAAATGCACCAGCTATAGAATCAAGGATTGCTTATAGTACTGCTTGGGAAGCTGGAAAAGCATGGGGAACTGGTCTAGAAGATAAATTTAGCAAGGCATTCAAAATGGACGAACTTATTTCTAATGCTTCTTTAGGAGATGTAGAAGCTGCTGCAGCGAACAAAGATACAGCTAAAAACACTGAAAAAATGGCAAAGTCAATGGAAGTATCAGAAGAAGATTTGAAATATTTGCGAGACATTTCAGAGCAAGAAGCCATCAATCGATTTACAACGGCAGAGATTAAAGTAGATTTCAGCAGCACAAATACGATTAATTCGGATCTTGATTTAGATGGTATTATCGATCAGTTCACAGAAAAGCTAGAAGAAGCAATGGATGTAGCCGCAGAGGGGGTGTAAAAGTTGTATGAATTCTTTTTTGATGGTGTGCAGCTTCCTGTTACGCCTTCAAAGTTTAGTGAGAAAATCAAAAATAGCAATAAGACCATCACACTGATTAATGATGGCGAGGTCAATCTATTAAAGACAGCTGGACTTACTGAGCTGTCTTTTGATATTTTACTGCCAAATGCAAAGTATCCATTTGCTCTTTATCCGGAAGGCTATCAACCAGCAACGTATTATCTTGATAAGCTTGAAAAGCTTAAGGTAGATAAGAAACCATTTCAATTCAAAATAATTCGTTTGAAACCTGATGGGAACTTAATGTTCGACACGAATATGAAAGTATCGCTAGAAGAATATGAAATCAAAGAAGATGTCGGCAATGGATTTGATATAGAGGTTTCTATACGTCAAAGCGTACGAGCAACGATTTAATCACGGTCACTTGTTATGATCAACTGCGCTATTTGAAAAATAAAGACACATATAAAATAGCAAATAAGACAGCTAGCGAATTTTCGAGAGCATTGCACGGGGACATGTGAATGGGCTTGTGAAAAGTTTTGGACTGAAAAGAAAGGAGGTAACACAAGTGAGTCAAAAACAAGAAGTAAGTAGCTGGGCGAAGGAGTCCTGGAAGAAAGCTACTGAGAAGAAGATCATAGACGGCACTAATCCTAAAGGTAATTTAACGAGAGAGCAACTGGCTGTAATTTTAGACCGTGTAGGTTTACTTGATAAATAATTGCATATAATATTTATACATCACGATTCCACAAAAAAGGCCCTTCTCAATCGAGAGGGGCTTTAACTGTCTATCAACCTAATATATGTCTGATAACCCACAAAAGCGGCAATAACTGAACCAATTAAAAAAAATACTGAACCTCCTAAAGTAAATAACCTTCCTATAAAAGTGTTTTTTGCTTCTTCAATTTCAGCTGCAGTAATGTTATTCATCTACATTAGTCCTCCGTAGCATTAATAATGGGTAAATACCTATGATAAAACAGTGTACTCATTCAAATTGAAAAGGTGCTTAATTTATGGGCATTGAAAAACCCTTATTCAATGAGTGAGGGCTGTTTCTTTAACTGCCTGATTGCCAAAATATTTTCTCGTTTAAATGTTCTAGGGGAGCGAGAAAGGTAACAGAATGCCTTTATACAATTCTGATGTACAGATAATACTTTAATCCTTCTCTGTGTAATCTTATTATTTCTATCAATATAAACCAATTCAATTTCTTGGCCAATATACTTTTTCATAAAGACCCTCCACAATAGGATTGTTAATCTTATTATATGCGAATATACGTTCTTTATTCAACGGAAATAAGAATGAATGTTCTGGTGTTGTTGTAAAAAAATACCGCCTCATGAGAGACGGCAAGCAAAAGATCTATGTCACCGAGTGACCAAAAAGTGACCAACGGGTGACTAAAGGCGACGAAAAATAATTTTTAATGAATACGAATGACATTTTTTAAGGATGGGGAGGGGTTAATATGAAAAAAGCTATATCAATTGTTTTAACTATTTTTCTATTATTAAGTTTGTCATCACAAGTATTTGCAGTTGGAATTGTTTATCAAAATAAACCAATAAGTATGGATGCTCCAGCAAAAATTATTGATGGAAGAACTTTAGTTCCAATTCGAGCAATAAACGATGCTCTAAAAGGTGTGATTGATTGGGATAAAAAAACACAACAGGTTACAATTAATAAAGGGAATATGAATATTATTCTAAAAATCGGGGAGCGTACTGCGCTTGTTAATAAAAAGGAAGTAAAATTGGATGTGCCCGCACAAATTTTATCTAATAGAACGTTTGTGCCATTGAGATTTGTATCTCAGTACTTTGGTCATAAAGTTGAATGGGATGGCCATTCTTAAACAGTTCTAATAGACAGTGATTAGTCATACAAACAAAATAGTGTGATAGATGGCATTGATATCACTAAAATTTATGAAGTTGAAGGAACCGGTGAGTACAAAGGTTATAAACGGTTGAAAGGCTATCTAGATGATGATAAATATGCGATATACTATAGCGGTAATTTTGGGTCATATCATGTAACATTTGAAGATTTATATCCTAAGAATTTTCAAGAGAAAATAACATGGAAATATGTTAAGCAGTTATTAATGTAAATCTCCTATCAATTTGATTCAATAGTCTAGGACAAGCCTTCTTTAAGATGAATATGATGTACTGTATTAAAAATTTTGAAGAAGGAGAGATTTTAATGGGACGTGAGTATTCAAATTGGGATGATGAATTCGAAAATGATGATTTTAGATTTGAAAACAGAAACAAAAATAATGTAGAGACAGTATTTAGTCCTGTAGAAACCATTATAAAAACAAGAACGAATAGACGTACAATTAGACGTATTCATCCAACACACATTAAAAATATTAATCGAAACATCACTCGTATAGAAAATTTCTATCCAGTAACAGAATCCGTTGAAAATGAAAACTTTGTTGAGGAATTCGATTGCGGAAACGATATTAAAAATTCTAGCTGTTGCAAACCTAGAAAGAATCAAAATCATCATAATAATTGTCATCACAATAATCACAATAATAATTGTCACCACAACAATAACTGTCATAACAATAATAACTGTTGGTAAAGCACCTCTAATGGGTGCTTTTTTTCGCTAGGCAAATAAAAAAGATTGTAGAAAAACCGATTTTCCGGGTTTTCTACAATCTGAGTTGAGTGTTACGGTTCAAAAGCCAAACGGTCTTGATGAGCAGCAAGGATTATAAGGTGCGCCACACATAATATGCTGTTCTTTGCATACATTTACCACAGACTCAGTGTGAGGGAAATAATGCTTATGGGTTATCAAATGTTGATTTACTGTAGTGTTATGAGATGGATGAACATGTGACACTACTTCATTTGATAGGATTGGGCTGACATATTGTTTTGTTGGCGAAATTTGTCCTGGATCGTATTGAGTGGGTAGTGTTTTAGGTGGACAAATATGAGGAGGACATTGATGTCCCCAGTTTTGCTTATACATTTTATCATCTCCTCCTTATTATATATTTAATTTAAGTTATGAAATGAGCTTACTATTTGTCCTAATGAAAATACCTATTTTCATTAGCGAAGCGGCTATTTTACATAAATGGGTATTTCAAAGTGGGATGGTAAATATTTTGTCTGCTTTAAAAAATTGGAAAGAGGAGAAATGGATAGTAATGAAAGCAGAAATGGGAAGAATATTTAAGAATTTATTAAGCACTAATTTATTGCTTTTTTTAGCCTCATGGGTTATTATTTTTTTTATGCAAAAAATGTGAAAATATTATAATTTGAAACTTAAAGGAGGGAGACTATGGAGCAATCTATAAAAAAAAGTAAGCGTCCGCCATATGGGGTAATAACGGTTCTTATGATTGGAGCTTTCATTACATTTTTAAATAATACATTATTAAATATTGCGTTGCCTTCTATTATGGCAGATTTAAAGATTGAGGCACCAACAGTACAATGGCTCACAACAGGATTTATGCTTGTGAATGGAATTCTTATTCCGGCAACAGCCTATTTAATTCAAAAGTTTTCTGTTCGTCATTTATTTTTGATTGCGATGGGTTTATTTACTTTTGGTACATTGTTGGCTGGATTTGCACATACATTTCCAATTCTGCTAATTGGTCGAATGGTTCAAGCTTCAGGCTCTGCCATTATGATGCCGTTGTTAATGAATGTTATGTTAATAAGCTTTCCAGTTGAAAAAAGGGGAACGGCGATGGGGGTATTTGGTTTAATTCTAATGTCAGCCCCAGCAATTGGCCCAACCTTATCTGGATGGATTATTGAACATTATGATTGGAGAATGCTCTTCCATTTTATTACCCCAATTTCGATTGTCGTCTTATTAATCGGCTTTTTCTTGCTTAAAGATAAGAAAGAGCATGTCGATGTCCACCTAGATATATTTTCACTTCTTTTATCTAGCTTAGGCTTTGGTGGCTTGCTGTATGGATTTAGTTCAGCAGGTAGTAAAGGTTGGGATAGCCCTTATGTATATGGAACATTAATAATCGGGGTTATCACATTAGTTTGGTTTATTTTACGCCAGATAAAGCAAGAACAACCAATGCTTAATTTTAGAATTTATAGATACCCAATGTTTGCCCTATCTTCAGCCATCACGATGGTCGTGAATATGTCTATGTTTTCTGGGATGTTATTAATCCCGATTTATGTACAGACAATTCGTGGGATCTCTCCGATGGACGCCGGGTTAATGATGTTGCCTGGAGCCATTGTCATGTCGATAATGTCACCCATTACTGGTAAAATATTTGATAAGTTCGGTGGCCGTATTTTGGCGATCACTGGGTTAACTATTACAACTGTTAGCACTTATTATTTCAGTAAGCTTACCCTAGATACGACTTATTTAAATTTAGTTGTGTTAAACTCGATTCGGATGTTTGGAATGTCAATGGTGATGATGCCAGTGTCAACGAATGGTTTGAATCAATTGCCTACTCGTTTTTACCCACATGGTACTGCGATGAACAATACACTAAATCAAGTTGCAGGAGCGATCGGCACTGCATTATTAGTGACCCTTATGTCAAATCGAACAACGACTTATGCCGAAGAATTGGCAAGGGATGCAATGAAACATCTCACAGGGCAGCCAACTGAAGCAGCAATGGCTGAAATGAAGCAGCAAATTGGTTTAAAAGCAATGTTAGAGGGAATCAATGATGCTTTCTTAGCAGCTACTTTGATTGCGGTCGTTGCGATTATTCTTGCCTTTTTTATAAAGCGTTCGAAACAAGCAGAGGATCCATTTGAGGAGAAACAATCGGATGAAAAACTCCATGCAAAAACGGTGCTCGAAAACGAATAATAAAATATTTGAGAAATAGAAAAAGACTGACACGAAGTTGAGTAAACGATAAACTTTCGTGTCAGTCTTTTTATTTGTCTATACTAATCTTAACGGTTGGTTGATTTTTCGCTCAAACTCAACAACCGAGTTTAACACAGCCTTCATTTAAAAAAAGAAAAAAATAAGCTTTTGAGTGTTATGCTATTGTTGTAACTTTTCTTAAGTTATTTCGTCCATTTTATCGTTACTGAAAGGAGATGGATCTATTGAAGAATATTGGATTATTGACATTGTCGTTATTGTTAATTGGCGGGGTAACGACTCCTGCTGAAGCAAAGGATAATAATAATGTTCAAGCTGTGGAAGACAGTCAAAAGGCAGGAACGGAGGAAGAAGCAACGGATTTCATGAAATATACAGGAATGATTAAGGAAATTGTGAAGGACGATAAAAGATGGACGATCACGATCGCGGATGAGAATAAAAACATTACCCATCTATTATTGAA
>JAEWDX010000343.1 GCA_023389895.1 Bacillota bacterium | reverse complement strand
AATCTGATGTAAGTATACTAGATTGTTGTACACTTAAATAGTATAAAAAAATGCCATCTAATGCCTTTTGTAAATTAACTATAAAAATCACCTTTTTATCAACTGAAATTGCAGTTTATTTTATTTTGTTAAGTTAAGAGGAGAATATATATATGCCAACAGGATTTTCTAATGAGAAGTCAGCAGAATACGTAGTACTGAATAATTTATATAATAAAGTTAAAGATAAATGTTCTTTCTTTTATCCATTTATTTATCAGAGTAAACGTGATGATACTTTACTATCCTTACAAAATGAAATCGATGATTTACGTTTCATTATTTGTTTTGCTAGAAGACCAAAAACATATCGTATAGGTGACAATGTTGTTGAGATTACATTTAGAGAAACGCTATTTAGTCGATCCGACTATTTTAAAACAAAGAGTGTTGAATCTATTATAGGAGCACCAATCGGTACACGTATAGAAGAAATTGGTTTTGGAGCGAATTGTAAATGGTTTTATCCAAAACAGAATTTTACAGATAGATATTCGCAATGTCTTATATACAAAGATGGAGTAAATTTTATAGATGAAAATCCTGGGATTAACATGCTATCTGATGACATGATAAATGAATTATTTGAAAGTGCACCTGTGCTACAATGGAAAGAAATTATTGAGATGTTGCAAGAGTGGTATTTCATGGAGAAAAACAGGATATATAATAGGTTTTTCAGGTTTGTACAAGGTCAACGTCCAATTTTTATTGCCTATAAGTTAGATAAAAAAAATCTTTCAGATAGTGAAAAGAATATTAATTTATCAATGTTTTGACTCTGTCCAACGCAAAGACCCAACCAGATTAAGCAGAATCGTTTTTGTATTAAGGCATATTGAAGTGGTATCGTAGATAATTTATAAACAGGAGTAGGTACCCGATAAGAGTATACCTACTTCTGTTCAAATGTTAGAGTGATGAACAATAATGAATTTTAATGCACTGTGTTCGCGTTATTTCGATACGTTCAATTAATCAAACAATCTTACAGGTTGTTATTAGAAGAAGGGGCTTAAGCCCATCCCCCTCTTTATCCTATTTCCTTAATCCCTATCCTGACTCACCCACTTATCTAAAGAAGAAGGAGTAAGGTCATACTCACGAATAATTTCTTTTCTTGGCTTTCCATTTTTGTATAATTGCACGATCTGTTGTTTAAACTCATCCGTAAATGTCCGGTGTTCTCTTTTAGTCATGTAGATTCTCCTCAAATATATTATCTGTAGTCTACTTGACCTTAAAAATTCTGTCCAACTAAGTGTAACCTATCCATAAGCGTAAGGTACTTTTCGTGAGGTAAGGGCTAGAGGAAACTCAGACAGCTGACAAAGCGAAGCTGGAGTGTTCCGTTATACTATCGAATATTGAAACTAAAACAAGTCATATTTGGGTGGGGCAATTACTTTAGAAACGCAAATATGAAAAAAGTCATGGAACGATCAGATATGAAACTGCGTTCCAGAATCAGAGTATCATCTGGAATTAATAGAAGGTATCAAAGAAACAAATCAAATCGCTAATCCAACTAGAAATTCCGAAGGAAGATGCGAAAGGATTAACCTATTGCCGAAAAGGTTACTGATATATAGGATTATCTAAAGTTGTCCAAAGAGCAATTTCAAACAAAAGACTCAAGGAGAGGGGAGTACCATCTGCCTTAGAACGTTACTAAAAGTACACACTGTAATATAAATTGAAACGCCGTATACGAGACCCGTACGTAAGGTGTTGTGAGAGGGGGGAAGATAAGTTAATTTATTTTCCCTCTGTTCGATTTTGAAGTCTTTGATAACTTTCTTCTAATTCGTTAATTTTGTCTAAAAGGGGTATCTTAAAATAAGCTTTGTCCCCATGTTTCAATATAATGGACTTTTTCTTTGCTCAAAATAATAAAATTATACATTTTGAGTGTTTTTAATATTGAGATATACTATATTCATTATATGTTAGAAAATTATAGTAATAATAGAATGATATAGTAAGAGGGGTATTCGAGAGTGAAAGTATATATTACTGGTTATGGCATTAAAGCACCAAAAATTCAGTCGGTTTCAGATTTTAAAGACGTATTGGAGAATGGAAAAGTTATTTCAGAAATTGTTAAATTTAAAAATGGGTTAAAACTAGTGTGTGGGATAATCACGGAAGAATTATCCGTGCTTTCTCCAAAAGTATTAAAAAGATATCCACGAACAGCACAAATGGCGATTGCAGCTGCTTACGATGCAATTGAAATGGCTGACCTAACAAATAGAATGAAAGAAAAAAGGATTGGAGTTATTATAGGAACCTCTGGCGGGAATATTACTGACGTTGAAAAGTGGAGTATGAAATTTCATGAAAAGAATCAAGTTTCTCCATTATCTATTGGAAATATGAACGCAAATGCTCTATCAACCGCTGTGAGCTCATTTTTTGAATTACATGGGATGTCCCTAACATTAAGCAATAGCTGTACCGCCAGCACTGATGCGATTAACTTGGGGAAAACGCTAATCGAAGCTGGTCAATTCGACATTTGTATTGTCGGAGGCGTAGAGAGCACAATAACAGATGTGGTGGTGCAGGGTTTTTCAAAACTTCGTCTTGTAGCAAAGGACATAGATCCGGGAGTGGCTGGAGGTCCTTTTTCAGATGACAAGGGATTTGTCTTATCAGAAGGGGCCGGCGTGATTGTGCTTGAAAGTGAAAAATCCGCATTAAGCCGAAATATAGCAGTTAAGGGTTGGGTCGAAGGAGCATATATGAATCAAGACGGAATATCTATCTACCACTCTGATTCTTCTGGTGCTAGAATGATCGAAGCGATGCAAAGCTGTTTAAACGGGAAAATTCCAACCTACGTTAACAGCCAGGCTCTTGGAATAAAAGAGAATGATAGAGTAGAGGCTATCGTACACAGAACGATTTTTGGACAAAATGTTCCTATTACGTCAATGAAAGGAATGACTGGGCATTTCCTCGGGGCAACGGGAGCAATTCAAGCGATTGCCAGCTTAATCAGTATGGAATATCAATTTATTCCTCCAACGATAAAATGTAATTTGGTTAACTATCCGGATTTACCAATTGTGACTGAAACAAAATATAGAGAAGTGGATAAGGTTGCTGTCACGTCTCATGGCTATGGCGGAAACAATTCCTGTTTATTATTCTCAAAAAAATTGTAGAAGGGCTGTTTCTATTGGAGTTTATATTACTGTTTTCCATTTCATTGATCCCTTTTCTCTGCGGACTTATCATCTTTTTTGGATATAAGATTCCCTTAGCAAGATCTTTTTCTGTCTTCTTATTTTTGCTATCCATTTGGCAGATGGATGTTGCTATTTTGTATACGGAGAGTTTTTTATCGAAACAGGTGATCGAGATACTTTTTAGAATCTTTCGCTTCGGACCAATTATGATTATGCCATTGCTATACTATTATGCCTATTATATCTTCAAAACAGAAATGGTTATTCAAAATGAAAAGAGATATTATAAATACTTAGTTAATCGGTGGAGCCTCCTTTTTTTCATACTTTTTAGTGTCATCGTTTATGGTATTAATTTAACTCCTTTTGGAGTGGTAGAAATATATCAGACCCATCCCTATCCATCCTTTCCGAGTCATTATATCCCAAAGTATGGAGAGTTTAATTTTACTTTTTATCTTAATATTATTCTTGTATTTGTTCACTCCTGTTTACTCCTATTTATATCTTTAAAAATTTCAGATAAAAAGATCAAGAGATTTTTTCAGTCGCTTGTTTTTGCCTCGTTATTTATATATATAAATGGAATTTTAAGTGGATTTTTGGTATTTCCTTTATTTTTCTCAGTATTAAATTCGTTTTTCACAGGGATATTTTTATTCATTACCTATTTCATTTTGCAAAATGCAACAATTGAATCTTTCAATCAGGAATTAAAAGAAGAAAGAAACTTTCTAGAAATTATCTTAAATATCTATCCCAACCATCTTTATGTTAAAAATAGAAATAACGAATTTGTAAGTGTAAATGGAAAGTTCGCAGAAATATTCAATAAAAATCCGAATGAAATGATAGGTTTAAATGAATTTGAAATCACCAAACAATTCATGTCAATTGAGGAAAAGAATGATTTACTAGAAGTAGCAATCACATTAAACGGGAAGCAGCAAATGATGGAATGGAGTTATGTTCCAATTTCATTTAAAGGAAATCATGATCATACTTTGTGCATTGGTACGGATATTACGATGAGGAAAAAGGATGAAGAAATGCTGGTGAAGTCAGAAAACTTAAGAGTTCTGGGTGAAATGGCCGCGGGAATTGCTCACGAAATTAGGAATCCACTTACATCGATAAAGGGCTTTGTTAAATTATTGGATCAGAGTGTTTTAGATGCAAAGGAGAAGTACTATTTATTGATTATTGCGGATGAAATTGACCGAATCAATGAGGTAGTTGGAAAACTTCTTTACATTGCTAAACCACAGGCTCCTGTTCAAAAAGGGAACGAAGTATCGATCGATAAAGTGATTCAGGATGTGAAGACTTTGCTCGATAGCACAGCACTGCTTCTCCGGACTTCCATTGAGATCCAAACAAATGACATGATAAAAACCCACTCAATAGAAGAACGGCAAATAAAGCAAGTGTTAATTAACATTATTAAAAACTCCTTGGAAGCTGTATCGAATGATGGGAAAGTTAGAATAAAAACGGAAAGCATTAGCGAAAAAAAATCTAGAATTCGAGTCATCGATAATGGCAGCGGTATGCCTAAGCCGATACTCCAGAAATTAGGAGAACCTTTTTATACAACAAAAGAGCGCGGTACAGGTCTAGGACTTACGGTTTGCTTTAAAATCATCAGGGAAAATAATGGAGAAATTCGAATTAGGAGTAAAGAGGGCTTAGGGACGATCGTTGATATTGTTATGCCTAAATGACGCTTACTACTAGTAGAGTATATTACTTGATTGATTAATTAAATCAGGATGTTTTAGGAGAGCTGGGGCTGCTTATATAGCTTCTAAGCATGCAGTTGTTGCAAAAATTGGTCACAAATGTTTATTGGTAAGTAAAAAGTGTAATTCATTCTCTGTGAAATAAACAAAATGAATATACATCTATCAAATTGTATTTAACATTTTATAAGTAAACATTTACATGTTATCCTATAAAAAAGACGAATAACTGCCCGGAAAATAATCGAAAAAGTAGGTAACTAACCCATTGGTAGTTGCCTATTTTACCGTATGATGAGTTGCGTGCCTTATATAAGAACTTTCTACATGGTCAGAGTATTTCAAAAGCAACAATCAATACTGCTTATGTGGATACCTTTTACCTTTGGAGAAAAGGAAGCAAGGATTTGTTCTGGAATGCGGTGAACGCTACTGATTTTGAGATGGATGCAAAGACCGCATTGATAAAGGCACTTTCTGAGAACTCGACCGGCAATGTTAATTCACTTGTGAGTGGTTACTCATCTCATCTTAGAAGATTCCGTTTATTTTTAGTTTCTGATAATTCTACCGATCCAGTTGCGTCTAATCAGGAAAAGACTGTTAATCGTAAATATACTCGTAAGAGGAAAATGGATAAACTATTCTTTGAACTATGTCCGAAGAATACAGACGTTATTGATATTCTTTTGAAGGCATCAACGTTAAACGATTTTTATAGTACGGGCATTTTCTCTATTTATCCTGTGGCTAAGCACATATACACTCTGGATATCGATTCAAGACTTAAAGCAGGTGATGTTACCCTAGTTAGAGATATTCAACAGGTAACTATGAGTGATGCAAAGAAGAATTTTTATTCCTTTGCATCAAAGTACTGTAGCCACCATAATCCACTTGACTATCCAATTTATGATAGTTATGTCGATAAGGTGCTTCGCTATTTTAGAAATTGTGATGGCTTCTTAGAGTTCCAAGATGGGGATTTGAAGAACTATGTTAAATTTAAAAGAATACTAATTGATTTCCGTACTTTATATGGCTTGGATAAATATGACCTGAAACAAATCGACCAGTATGTTTGGTAACTTGGAAAGGATTACTTCCCGAAGAACTGTGGAAAGAAAAAATTAAAATGAAGGGGATTTGGAGAGATACTTATGAGATTTTCATGAAAGGGATATGATAAAAACTCCTCTGCTCCACAGCCGTTTCCAGTTGGAAACGATGAAGAGAGTATTTGGGCCGCTCTTGGAGTATGTTGGAATTCCATAAAGAGAATATTCAATAACATGTTCATAGGTTATATCGAATTAGAAATGCAATATGGTTGAAAGATAATATTTTATGTGTAATCATGCCTATCTTTCAAGTTATCGTTATCATTTTATAAAACAAATGGATCATAAAAAACTTTATATATGCTATTTGTTATCTATACCGAAAAAAGTGTGCTTATTTTTAAAAATTCAAGCTCATATTGTATGAAATGTAGCATCTACTCTTAAATAACGAAGTTCTAGGTTAAATGAAACTGCTCGTTAGCACAAAGAGCGACTGTTCCTTGTGAACAATCGCTCCCATAAGTTAAATTAGACTTTAATTATTTTCATTTTTGAGATAGACCTAGGCTCTTTCCCATTTTATCCCACTCTTAACGGGCAGTAAGGCTCCCACCTCAAGATTCTGAGAAAACAATTAAAAGAAGATAGGTGGGAGAGCAACTGCCCGTAAAGGTCCGACGACGGACAGGAAGTCCTAGTCGGGCGAAGCCATAGGACGTGGCGTTATGAGCCCGATAAGTGCGACTAACCATCAGTAGGGGATGAGGGCCGACTAAGAACGCCACGTCCTGTGGCAACGTTGGCACTTGCACGTCCTGTGCTTCGAAAAATCCCCACTGATGGAAGTCTTCTTTATTATAATTTAAATTGACTAACATGGGCTTGTAACTCTTCTGCCATTTTGGATAGAGCAGCTGCTGAGGAAGTTATTTCCTCCATCGAAGCTAATTGTTCTTCCGAAGCAGAAGCAACATTTTGCGTATTGCCAGCAGATACTTGAGAGATACGTGCAATCTCCCCAATCGAGGCATTCACTTGTTCTACACCAGCAGACATTTCCTCCGATACGGCTGAAGCTTCTTGAATTTGGGCAGTAACGTGTTCAATATTCTGTAGGATTATTTTAAACCCTTCTTCTGCTTCAAGAACAACATTCACACCAACCTTCACCTCTTGGGTTCCTTTATCCATGACACCCACGGCATGAGATGTATCTCCTTGAATTTTTTTGATTAGTTCTGTAATTTGGTCAGCAGATTCTTTGGACTGCTCCGCAAGCTTTCTGACTTCATCGGCTACTACCGCAAAACCTTGTCCGTGTTCACCTGCGCGGGCAGCTTCAATGGCAGCATTAAGGGCTAACAGATTGGTTTGATCGGCGATAGATGTAATGACTTCTGTAATTTCACCAATTTGCTCTGAGCTGTAGCGCAAATCTTTGACGACAGAAGCAGAATTATTAACAGCACTGTTAATCGTATCCATTTGCTGGATGACTCTTTCCAAAGCTTCAAATCCACTATTTGCTCCCTTGTTTGTTTCCAAGGCTAATTCAGACACAGTAGATGTTGATTCAGCAACTCGTTGAATGCCGATGGCCATCTCATTAATTGCTTGTGAACTTTCATTTGCTCCCTGTCCTTGTATTTCCGCACCGTTAGCAACCTCTTGGATTGATGTCGTGATTTCATTCGTTGCTTGGGTCGTTTGTTCCGCACTAGCTGTTAATTCTTCGGAAGACGCGGCTACCTGTTCGGAGATAACATTCACTTGTTGCATTAATTCTCGTAGCCTTTGCATCATCTGATTAAAGGAATTGGTTAATTGCCCTAATTCATCGTTTGAAATGTATTTTCCGTAAACTGTCAAATCGCCATTCTCTGCATTTTTCATAAGTGCTTGAATGTCTTTGATAGGATTTACGATCATACGAACAATAATAAGACCAATTATCATTTCTAACACAAGTGAGATGATGAAAACAGCAACCATGATTGATGTACTTACTTGATTACTTTCAGTTATCTCTGCATTTAAATTATCAGCATACTGTTCCAAATATAATTCGATTTCCCTCATATAACTATTTGCTCGTTCACGCTTATCTTTTACTCCATCTAGATAAGCAGCATAACCTGCATTAGTATTCCCTGAAAAACCCAATTCAATTACTTTATTTAGACCCTCTATATATAGTTGATTGGTTTCCTTATATTGTTTAAGATTTATCATTTCTTGGTCGGATGAAAGACTTTTTTCCAATTGGTCGTGTAACACTTCATTCTCTTTTTCGAGTTTAATAATTTCATCCTTTAACTCTTGTTTCAATCTTTTATCTTGAGTTATCAACAGCTCAAGAACAAAACTATCAATCGCTTGATTATTCACTTGAATTTGACTTTGCCATTTAATCGGGAGTAACGAATCTCTATACACCTCTTCTGAATTTTCATCCATTTGATTCATTGAATAATATCCCGTACCAGTAATTACACCTAAAAAGATTAAAGCAAGAGAAATTAGTAAAATTAACTTAGTTCTTATTTTTGCATTTCGAAGTCCCACTAAATATACCGCTCCTTTTCTGTAGATAAACAATTTGATTTTTTTGACAATAACCAAATATTAATAAAAGTAGATTTTTGTAAAGACACTCGAAACTGCTTTACTTTGCGCTTCATATTTTCATACATTATGGCAATTGAACGATAAACCTCCTTTCGACTTTTAAATATTAATAAACAAAAAAACAACCCCTCTTCACGATAAATTTTCCGAAAAGAAGGGTTGCTAAATAAATCTCGGTAACTGGCTGGCATCGTAAATTAATCTTTACATTAGCCCCTATAGCTTTGCGTCCACATTTTTCAATGTGTTTGCCTTTATCAAATATTGTGTGGTTATATATTCCTAAGACTTTTTACACCATTATACAAAATTCCCTATAAGTTGACAATGAAATTTGTTAGATTTGTTGAATTTTGTCCAAAGAACCCATACTTTCTACATTTACTAATGTCACCTATAAGTTGTAAAATTTTACAATAGAAAATAAATTAAAAGACATTTGGGCATGACGCAAATTTTATCCCACTCTTAACGGGCAGGCCGACTAAGAACGCCACGTCCTGTGGCAACGTCGGCACTTGCACGTCCTGTGCTTCGAAAAACCCCCACTGATGGAAGTCTTCGTTATTTGTTATAGAGCAAAAAAGCTGCGTCTAAGACAAACAGCTTTTTGATAGATAAGTATTTAATATCTAACCCAACTCAACCCTGTCGTACCTTCCCCTGCATGAACGCCAACACATACACTTAAAGGAAGAACTTGTATGCTTAGAGCGGGAAATTCTTGAAGCAACTCATCTTTCCAACTATTCGCGTCTTGTGGATTGTTGCAATGAATGACAGCGATCTCAGGAATAGACCCTATTGCCATATCCTTGCGCAATAAATCCGTAATGTTTTTTCGTGCTCGTTTATAGGT
>JAEWDX010000329.1 GCA_023389895.1 Bacillota bacterium | reverse complement strand
TATTCGCAATAAAGAGCAGAGCTGTCCATTTTGTGAACGGGAAAAGCTGACAGATATTATCGCCGTCGACGGCTCGATTATCTTTTTAAAAAATAAATATCCAGTATTAGAAAATACGTATCAAACTGTTTTAATTGAAACAGATGATTGTCATGGGGAGTTATCAACTTACGAGGAAGAGCATTTACTGAAATTAATTCGTTTCGGTTTAACACAATGGCTTGCGATGGCTGAAAGTGGGGAGTATCGCTCTGTCATTTTCTTCAAAAATCATGGTCCTTTATCAGGCGGTTCGATCGCTCACCCGCATATGCAGATTATTGGTCTTAAAGATGTGGATTACGTGGAGAAAGTAAGGAAAGAGGATTTTGAAGGGAGCGTAATTCAACAGAATAACGGAACCGCTTTTTCACTTTCAACAAATCCGCGTGTTGGATTTTATGAATTCAATGTGAAGCTTGGGGCAATGGAGGATATTTATTCATTTGCAAAATATATTCAAACGGCTGCCCATTATTTATTAAATAACTTTCCGTTTTCCTGTAATAGCTATAATCTATTCTTCTATCAATTTGATGGTGATATTTACGCGAAAATCATCCCTAGATTTGTGACAACCCCCATTTTTATTGGGTATTTAATTCCACAAGTTCCAAATAATATAGAGTGGATGCGAAATGATGTGTGGGAGAAATATTTTCGCAAATAGAAATAATCACCAATAGCATCTAATCAGTTGTGAAGTGCGATGATTAAAAATATAATAAAGTGTAAAAATTTTTTAGTTAGTTAAGTGCTGGAGTTTCCTAAATCGGCCGCCATCGCGACTGAAACGATAGCAAAATGCTGGCGCTTTCGCTTTTCTAAACATTAGGAGAATGAAATGACTTCCAAAAAAAAAACCTCTCTTCCTAAAGTAGATATTAGCTTAATGCTAATCTTATTATTCTTATTTTTAGTAAGCTGCATTACGATCTATAGTGCCCAGACAACCGGACAATATAAAGAAAATTTCCTTTTAAAGCAAGTTATTTGGTATGGTGTCGGGGTTGGGATCATTGTCGCAGTCATCAAGCTTGATTCAGAGCAATTAAAGAAAATATCCTGGTATGCTTATGGCTTTGGTTTATTTTTACTTAGTTTTTTAATTGTGGCTCCGAATAGCATTGCGCCTGTCATAAATGGGGCAAAATCATGGTTCCGCGTTCCAGGGATGGGTTCGTTGCAGCCAGCTGAACTTGTAAAGGTTTTTATCATTTTAGCTCTGGCAAAGGTAATTGATTCACATCATCAGAAGAATATTCATAAGACGATTAAGACGGATTTTTTGCTGCTTATGAAGATTGGAATTTTCACATTGATTCCCCTTCTTCTCGTTATGCAGCAGCCTGATCTTGGAACAAGTCTTGTATTTATTGCGATCATGCTTGGCATGGTTTTCATATCTGGTATCTCTTGGAAGCTGCTTGCGCCGATCTTTAGTACTGGTGTAGTGCTTATTTCGCTTATTTTCTACTTTGTTCTTTGGCATCCTGAGATTTTAGAAAAATATTTAAGGGTAAAGTCATATCAATTTGGGCGGATTTATTCTTGGCTCGATCCGTATAATTATGAAAGCTCCGCTGGTTTCCAATTAACACGTTCCCTGCTTGCGATTGGTTCAGGGGAAACGAGTGGAAAGGGGTATGGAACGAGGGAGGTTTATTTACCGGAAAGCCATACAGATTTCATCTTTAGTATTGTGGGTGAGGAGTTTGGGTTTATCGGAGCAAGTATATTAATCACTCTATTCTTTTTGCTTATTTATCATATTACAAAGGTTGGCATAGGCACGAAAAATAACTTCTATACTTATATTTGTGTTGGTGTTATCAGTATGATTACCTTTCATGTCTTCCAAAATATCGGGATGACGATTGGACTTCTACCAATTACAGGAATTCCATTGCCGTTTATTAGCTACGGAGGCAGCTCGTTATTAGGAAATATGCTTGCAATTAGTCTAATATTTTCAATTCAATACCATAATAAAAAATACATGTTTTAAACAATGATTAATAAAGCGGGGAAACGATGCCCCCGCTCTTATCCCACACTTAACGGGTAGTAAGACTCCCACCTCAAGCTTCAGAGAAATCGAAGAAGCTAGGTAGGAGATAACTACCCGTAAAGGTCCGACGACGGACAGGATGTCCTAGTCAGGTGAAGCCACAGGACGTGGCGTTTTGAGCGTGATTGGTTCGACTAACCATCAGTGGAGGATGAAGTGCGACTAAGAACGCCACGTCCTCCTAAATGATTCCCATTTGGTCGTGCGATGTATCGCTGACGAAGCCTTCCTTGTCCTGTGGCAACGTTGGCACTTGCATGTCCTATGCTTCGGAAAACCCCCACTGATGGAAGGCTCACTTTATCTAATCAAGCCTGTTTCCGAAATAATAACATCCGCCTTTATTGTAAAGGTAAGATTTTTATAATCCTCCTCCCAATTGCTAAAATCGTATTTACGAATACTCTTCAAATGTAAATGTCCAAGTCCTAAAGGATCAATATCTTGTTTCTGGAACTGTGTAATTAATTGCAAGCATTCCTTTTCAATATTTTTTTCTAATTTATTGGAAATTCTATTTATAACTTTTTTAGTTAACTTTTCCCCCGTATATTCCTTGACTTCTCCTTTTACCTTAATATAAATATTAATATGAGAGCGGTTATTTTTTGATATTGTATATTTATGTTTCGACTTTATACTCTTGACAGCACTAGCTTCTCCTTTTTTTAAATCCACTCGAACGGTTCCTAAACTATGTTTATCTGTTAGAAGTTTAAAATAAAACATTCTATCTTTAGGAAGCACATCAATTTCTCTATCTTTCTTAAATAAGCTTATCCCACTTATTTCAACTTCCTTAGGACTTAAAAAATTTAACTTTGGAAGATACGGATCTTTCCCTTTCATGTAGTAGTCGCGCAAAAAAATATGTAAATTTGTATCTGGAAGATCTCTATACTTGATATTATGTTGAATAAGACTCTGTAAATATTTTGAGACCCCTTGAGGTCCATAATCACCCTTTAGAATCTCTAAGGCGCTCCCTGTAGAGACTGTCAAGTAATTTCTTGCCCCCATCTCCGTATCTCGTTGGTAAGAATCCACGAAATCTATAATCCCTGAATTGGCAAGCCTGTCACCGAAAATGGTGATAACAAGCCCACCTGTGACTAATTCCCCTGGAGACTGTTTCTGAACATTCATTATTAAATCCTTTCGCAAATGTCCCTCTGAAGTAAACACCTTGTTTTCTATGGATTTATCTGGGAGGTAATCCTGCACAAGAACACTGCCAATAAATTTATTATCTCTTAATTGATCAAAAGCTGCTCCTGCCTCAATCTCAATATCATCAATAATTTTTGACTGCACACAGCCTGCTAAAATGAGTAATAAAAATAATAGCAAGGATGTCTTTTTCATTTTTTTTTCACCTTCTTGGCAATCATTATGCAAATGAACAGAAGAGGAATGTAAATAAACGAGAAAGTAAATCCAACTTTTATCATAAAATTATTTAACCAATCCACTTTTTCACGACTATTTATAAAGTTAATAATGATTAAAGTCGTGAGAGCGATTAGCTGCACTCCGCTTTTTTGCTGAATATTAAAAACTCTTTTCAATAGTCTTGAGGCAATCCAGATGGAGATGCAAACATTAGGTAGAATAGCTAGATTCCAACTGGCTATTCCAATATATTCAAAACGTTCTATAAATGGCATTTTTACAATTTTCCACATTGTCAATGTTGGCCATATTGACTTTAGGAGCTGCGCTTCTGAGAAATAAGTAGTCGTCACAATCATTAATGCTATATAAGTGAATGAGGTAGTTAGTAAACCCAAATGAGCCCATTTCTTTGATTTTTGCGGTTCCTTAATAAATGGATAAAAAAACAGCACAGTTTCAAATCCGATTAAAGATAAGAGCATTTGATAAGATCCTAACAGAATGTCTTTGACAGTGTGATTCCATATAGGTAAAAGCTGATCGAAATTTGCAAATTTTAAATTAAAGCCAAAAACAAGAAACAAACAATAAGGGAGGATAATTCCGAAAAAGGCAATGCCAACAACTGTTCGAAATCCTCCATAAACGATATAAATGCAAAGAAGCATAAAGGCAAATGTGAACCAAAAAATACCTATTTCCGGAAACATCCATACTTGGATAAACTCAATATAAGTTCGTAGAACGGTTAATCCGTATATGAAATAGTAAAAGATAAGAACGGAGCTTATTAGTTTCCCAAAAAAATTACCTACTATGTAAATATTTGCAGTCACAAAGTCGCCGTTAACAGTCTCGGCAATTTTGTATATCATCCAAAGTAAAATGTGAAGACAGAACCCAGCGATTAAGATGGAAATCCAGGCATCGTTGCCTGAATGCTTTGCAATAAGTCGTTGATATCCAAGAATCCCGATGCCGATTTGCATGGATGTAACGATATAAAAAACTAAGAATGGGGAAATCTTAACTCTCTCAGGTATTTGTTCCTGCATCTTTTAGCTGATCTCCCTTCTTACTCGTCGATGTCTTTTTCCATGCTCGCTTTTTCTTCGTTAAAGCGAATGCGCTTTTTTGTTTTTAAAAAAACCGGACGCAAAGTCTGCTTTTTAAATGGCAACCTTATAAAGGAATCCTTTAAATCTTGAATCCTAGGTGGATAAATCGGTTGTAAAAAAGGTTGTCCAAGGGATGTAAGACGTAATAAATGGGCTAACAAAATACCGAAAGAGAAAACGACACCAAGCAATCCCCAAAGCTGTGCAAATAGTAAAATTGGGAATCTTAGTAAACGGATCGTATTACCCATTTTATAAACAGGTGTAGTAAAGGATGCAAGGGCAGCTAATGCAACGATAATGAGCAGAACATTACTCGTTAGTCCTGCTTCAACAGAAGCTGTCCCAATAACGATCCCTCCAACAATACCCATTGTTTGACCAACCTTTGTAGGAAGCCTTGCACCAGCTTCTCTTAAAAGCTCAATTGTCAGTTCAAGAAATATTGCTTCAAGGATAGGGGGAAACGGAACGACCCGTCTTGAAGTAATTAATGTCCCAACTAAATCTTTAGGAATCAATTCGTAATGATAAGTGAGAATGGCAACGTAAAGAGGTGTAGCAAGGAAAGAGAATAGTACAGCAAACAATCTAATTAATCGAAAAAACGAAGCAATTATCCAATTAAGAAAATAATCCTCGAAGGAACTAAAAAATTCTACTAATGTTGTTGGTCCAATTAGCACATGCGGAGATCCATCAACAATAATTGCGATCTTTCCTTCTGAAAGAATCCCTGTAATTCTATCAGGTCTCTCTGTATCAAGTAGCTGCGGAAATGGTGAGTTAGAATTATCAGCTAGAAGCTGAACGATATAGGAGCTGTCTGTAAGTGAGTCAAACTCTATTTCTTTCATGCGCTGCCTTACTGTATTAATATTTTCTTCGTTTGCAATTGATTCAATATACATGATTGCAACTCTCGTTTTAGATAAATTCCCGATGACGAATTCCTCAGCAATAAGTTCTTTTATAGGTAATCTTTTTCTAATTAAATTGATATTTTGCCCTAATGATTCGATAAACGCCTCTTTTGGTCCAATGACAGAGAATTCGATTTCGGGCGGGCTTGTGTCGCGAACGATTTCTTTTTGGACAGCGATGAAGGCAAACTTATCTTTATGCATTTCAAGATTCAACATGACATAGCCATTCAGTAATTTTTGTTCAATTTTGGTAATATCATTTGAAACTTCAACATCTGCTAATGGCAAAATTGCTTTTAAATCATCCATTGTTTGTAGATTATCTTTTAATAAACTCGGAAGTACGCTTTGCTGAATGATTGCTTGATCAATTAAAGTTGACATAAAGGTTAAGGAGAAGGAGATGTTTGTTTTGTTATTTTTATAAAATGATTTTGTGAAATCACTTGATTTTTCAAGTGCCTTCTCCCAGTTGCTTTGATTACTTCTTCTTTTATTTATTTTTTTTAAGATCCATTTTTTCATAAGATCACCAATTTATTTTGATTCTTTTTAAAAGAAAGTATAGGTTTTTAAAAGTTAGAGAATTGTCTAGCTCCAGCGCCTAGCGTCTAGTGTACTTCCCTCCCTCTCCCTACGATAAGTCAACATCGACTCGTTATCACTTATCGTGTTTCCTTTATCTCAGTCGAGGTCAGTCCAGTCCATACGCCGCTGACCAAGGCGCTTCCGCTTTTCTTAGTATGACCATTGAAGGAAAATTTATAGCATTTTCTTCTAACGACCAATGCATAATTTGAAAAAAATATCATTTATGTAATAAAAAATGTTGCTTAAATTTTACAAATATTTTATTATTATAAATAATAAGACTCATTCATCCATTGGAAGTTTTTTTTTGTAGTAAAAATGAATGAGTATTCATTCAAAAATGTAAAAGGGGGAAATGAAGTTGATCCAACAAGTCAAAAAAGCAGCAGTTCTCGGTTCAGGGGTGATGGGTTCTGGTATTGCCGCACATTTAGCGAATATTGGAATTCCAACCTTATTGCTTGATATTGTACCTCGTGAATTAACGGATGCAGAAAAGGCGAAAGGACTATCGCTAGTTGATAAAGCTGTCCGAAACCGCATTAGTGAAGCTGGGAAACAAAAGCTTTTAAAGCAAAAGCCAGCGCCGCTTACTTCAAAGAAGAATCTTGCTTTAATTGAGGCAGGTAATTTTGATGATGATATGGAGTCCCTTAAGGATGTCGATTGGATCATTGAGGTTGTTGTCGAAAATCTCAATATTAAAAAACAGATCTTCGAAAAAGTTGATCAATATCGAAAGCTAGGAAGCATTGTTAGTTCAAATACTTCAGGTATTTCAGTAGAAGCAATGGCAGAAGGACGATCAGAAGATTTCCAAAAGCATTTCCTAGGAACGCACTTCTTTAATCCACCTCGCTATTTAAAATTATTAGAAATTATTCCGACAAAAAATACAGATCCAGAAGTTCTCGCATTTATGAAAGTATTTGGTGAAGATGTACTAGGTAAAGGTGTGGTAGAAGCGAAGGATACACCTAATTTCATAGCGAATCGAATTGGAACATATGGATTGCTTGTAACTGTTCAAGAAATGGTAAAGGGCGGTTATAGCGTAGGGGAAGTTGATTCTGTAACAGGACCATTAATTGGCAGACCGAAAAGTGCTACCTTCAGAACACTTGATGTCGTAGGCCTTGATACGTTTATTCATGTGGCAAATAACGTTTACGAGCAAGTCGAAGGAAAAGAAAAGGAAGTTTTTGAAGTTCCTAGCTTCATGAAGGAAATGCTTGCGAAGGGCTGGCTGGGAAGTAAGTCTGGTCAAGGCTTCTTTTTGAAAAAAGGGAAAGAAATTCTTGAGTTAGATCCGAGTACATTAGAATATGTTGAACGCAAGAAGTTAAAAACAGCAGCGACTGAATTAAGCAAGCAGGAAAAAGGCACGGCAAACAAAATGAAAGCGCTTGTCTATGCAAATGATCGAGCTGGACAATTGCTATGGAATATATTAAGCCCGGCATTAATCTATTCTGCTGAGTTACTCGGCACAATTGCGGATGATATTGTTGCGATTGACGAAGCGATGAGATGGGGCTTTGGATGGGAGCATGGTCCGTTCCAATCATGGGATGCGATCGGCTTAGAAAAATCCGTTAAGAAAATGGAGGAATCTGGCGAAGTCGTCCCTGCTTGGGTAAAGGAAATGATCGAAAAGGGCAATACATCCTTCTATAAGGAGGAGGATGGAAACCTTTATTTCTATCATAATGGTGACTATCAATTAGTGAAAGAAAATCCAAAAGTTATTAACTTGAAGCGGTTAAAAGAAAAAAATGGTGTTATCAAAAAGAATAGTGGTGCAAGTTTAATCGATATTGGTGATGGGGTTGCCCTTCTTGAATTCCATTCAAAAAGCAATGCACTTGGTCTAGATATTATCCAAATGATTAATGCCGCTGTTGATGAAGTGGAAAAGAATTACAAAGGGCTTGTGATTGGAAATCAAGGAAAGAACTTTAGTGTTGGTGCTAATCTTGCGATGATTTTAATGGAAGCACAGGATGATAATTTCTTTGAACTTGATATGGTTATACGCCAGTTCCAGCAAGCGATGATGAAAATCAAATATAGTTCAAAACCAGTTGTTACCGCACCCTTTGGCATGACATTAGGTGGAGGAAGTGAAGTCTGCTTACCATCAGCCTATATCCAAGCGACAACGGAAACATATATGGGACTTGTTGAAGCTGGTGTTGGCCTTATCCCTGGAGGCGGTGGAAACAAAGAGCTGTATATTAAACATCTGGAAGCAATGCCAAACGGGGTTGAATTTGATCTACAAAAGATTGCAAATAAAGTATTTGAATCGATTGCGATGGCAAAAGTATCAACTTCTGGAGAAGAAGCGCGTGACAATAATTTCTTGAATTTTGCTGATGGTGTAAGTGTAAATGGGGATCATCAACTTTATGATGCAAAACAAGCAGTGTTAGCTCTAGCTGAAAAAGGCTATCATGCCCCAGCTCGTAAGAAAATCCCAGTCGTTGGAGAAACAGGCTATGCGGCATTACTGTTAGGAGCTCAATCGATGTTCTACTCTGGCTATATATCTGAGTATGACTTGAAGATTGCGAAGAAACTTGCCTATGTCATTGCTGGAGGAAAAGTGCCTTATGGAACGGAAGTAGATGAGCAATATTTGCTTGATTTAGAGAAAGAGGCATTTATGAGCCTATTAGCTGAGCCGAAAACACAGGCACGTATGCAGCATATGCTCTTGAAAGGAAAGCCATTACGCAATTAATAGAATGCTAGAAAAATTTGCCGATACGCATAGATGATATGTTGAGAGATAACGTAGATTTACAGAAAGAGAGGGAAAATAATGAGAGAAGCAGTTATCGTTGCAGGTGCTCGTACCCCGGTTGGTAAAGCGAAGAAGGGAACATTAGTAAATGTTAGACCGGATGATTTAGGTGCGCTTGTTGTGAAAGAAACGTTGAAGCGTGCAGGTAATTATGAGGGAAATATAGATGACTTAATTATTGGCTGTGCAATGCCAGAAGCGGAGCAAGGATTAAATATGGCTCGAAATATCGGTGCACTTGCAGGACTTCCGTATACAGTGCCAGCAATCACCATTAATCGTTATTGTTCATCTGGTTTACAATCGATTGCCTATGCCGCAGAGAAAATTATGATTGGCCATGCAGATACAATCATTGCTGGCGGAGCAGAATCTATGAGTCTTGTGCCAATGATGGGTCATGTTACGCGTCCGAATAGTAGGCTTGCTGAAACGGCACCAGAGTACTATATGGGAATGGGTCATACGGCTGAGGAAGTGGCGAAGAAATATGGGATTTCCCGTGAAGATCAGGACGCATTTGCTGTTAGAAGTCATCAAAGGGCAGCAAAGGCGATCCAAGAAGGTAAGTTTGTTGATGAAATTGTTCCTGTTGATGTAACGCTAAGATCTGTTGGCCAAGACAATAAATTAATCGAGAAAACAATTCAATTCAGCAAGGATGAAGGTGTAAGAGCAGATTCAACCGTTGAAGGACTAGCAAGGCTGCGTCCAGCATTTTCTGTAACGGGAACAGTCACTGCGGGAAACTCCTCACAAACGAGTGATGGCGCTGCGGCAGTAATGGTAATGGATCGAGAAAAGGCAGAGGCAACAGGTTTAAAACCGATGGCTAAATTCCTTTCATTTGCAGTAGGTGGTGTTCCACCAGAAATTATGGGAATCGGTCCGATTGTAGCGATTCCAAAAGCGTTAAAGCATGCAGGCTTAGAGCTTTCTGATATTGGCCTATTCGAGTTAAATGAAGCATTTGCATCTCAATCGATTCAAATCATTCGCGAGCTTGGCCTTGATGAAGAGAAGGTTAATGTAAATGGAGGAGCCATTGCATTAGGTCATCCACTTGGCTGTACTGGTGCAAAGCTGACACTTTCATTAATTCATGAAATGAAGCGACGCAATCAGCAATTCGGTGTTGTAACAATGTGTATTGGTGGCGGAATGGGTGCTGCAGGAGTTTTCGAGCTTCTTTAAGGAATTAATTGCGGGTCGGTTTTACCGATAGAGAGTCATTTTGACAGGAAAATCGCTCCCGCATCCAATAAGATTTAACTATTAAACGAGATGGGGGAAATAATAATGACAAATCAAACGGAAAACTTAATTAAAGGCGGAAGTTTTTTAATCGAGGATGTGACATATGAGCGTGTTTTCACACCGGAGGATTATACCGATGAACAAAAAATGATCGCAAAAACAGCAGAGGACTTTGTTGTGAATGAGGTTCTTCCTGAGGTGGAGCATTTAGAGAATCATGAATTTGATCGTTCAGTAAAATTATTGAAGCAAGCTGGCGATCTTGGTCTATTAGGTGCTGACGTTCCTGAAGAGTATGGTGGTTTATCTTTAGATAAAATCAGCTCAGCTCTTATTTCTGAAAAAATGGCACGTGCTGGTGGCTTCTCGATTTCCCACGGTGCCCATGTTGGAATCGGATCACTTCCAATTGTTCTCTTTGGAAACGAAGAGCAAAAGCAAAAATACTTGCCGCTGTTGGCAACGGGTGAAAAGCTTGCTGCATACGCCTTAACTGAACCAAGCTCAGGATCTGACGCCTTAGGTGCAAAAACAGTTGCGAAATTAAATGCAGAAGGAACACATTATATTTTAAACGGGGAAAAGCAGTGGATTACTAATGCAGGCTTTGCTGATGTATTTGTTGTTTATGCGAAAATTGACAGTGAGCACTTCACTGCCTTTATCGTTGAAAAAGATTTCCCGGGTGTTTCTGTTGGACCTGAAGAAAAGAAAATGGGGATTAAAAGCTCCTCAACGCGGACATTAATTTTAGAGGATGCTTTAGTACCGAAGGAAAACCTTTTAGGTGAATATGGTAGAGGGCATGTTATCGCATTTAATATTTTAAATATTGGTCGTTATAAATTAGGTGTAGGTACTGTTGGCGGTTCAAAACGTGCATTTGAACTGGCTGTACAATATGGAAACCAACGCCAGCAGTTTAAAACGCCAATTTCACAATTTAATTTGACGAAGGAAAAATACGGTACAATGGCTTCGAAAATCTATGCAGTTGAAAGCTCTGTTTACCGAACAGTTGGTTTATTTGAAGAACGCATGAGCAAGCTATCAGATGAAGAAGTAAAGAGTGGCAAGGAAGTTGCAAAGGCGATTGAAGAGTATGCGATTGAATGCTCACTTAATAAATTCTTCGGCAGTGAGGTTCTTGATTATGTTGTTGATGAAGGTGTACAAATCCATGGCGGATATGGTTTCATGGCAGAATATGAAATTGAAAGAGCATACCGTGATTCTCGGATTAACCGAATTTTTGAAGGAACAAATGAGATAAATCGCTTAATCGTTCCAGGGACATTTGTTCGTAAAGCGATGAAAGGTGAGCTTCCATTGTTTGAAAAGGCAATGGCGCTACAAGAAGAGCTTATGATGCTAATGCCTGAAGAGCCAGGTGATGAGCCATTAGCACAAGAAAAATATTTAGTGAAAAATGCGAAGAAGATGGGTCTACTGCTTGCGGGATTAGCTGCGCAAAAATATGGCAAAGCATTAGAGAAGGAGCAGGAAATTCTCGTCAATATTGCTGATATGGTATCAAATGCTTATGCGATGGAATCAGTTGTACTTCGCACTGAGAAGGCAATTGCAAACGATGGTCTAGAACGTAGTAAGCAAAAGTTATTATATACACAAATTTTCTGCCAGGAAGCATTCAATGAAATTGAACAGCATGCGAAAGAGACACTTGTTGCTGCTGAAACAGGTGACGCACTTCGCATGATGATGTCAGCACTTCGTAAATTTACACGCCACACACCAATTAATGTCATTGCGAAAAAACGTGAAGCTGCTGATAAACTAATCGAAGCAGAAAAATTTGTACTATAATTGAAAAATCGGGAGCTGTCTCATTGATCTAATTTTCGACAATGAGACGCTTCTTTTTTCATGGATTTTTAATAGAAAAGAATATTTTTTTACTAGCAGGAATAAGAAGAATTCTGTCGAATGGATTAATGAAGTAGGGTTAGATGGTATGTTTAATCATAAAGATATGATAGTATTTAATTGATTTCTCGAAAGTTTAGGACAATTGTTGGATATGATAATCTTGGTGGTGAAAATATGGCTTTAACATTTTATTGGTATCCAAAATGTGGGACATGCCGGAAAGCGAAAAAGTGGCTAGATGATCATCAAATAAGCTATGAAGAAATACATATTGTTGAAAGTCCGCCTTCCCGCAACGACTTAGAAGTTCTTTATCAAGCGAGCGGTTTAGATATAAAAAAATTCTTTAATACGAGTGGCATGAAATATCGTGAGCTTGGTTTGAAGGATAAAGTTAAAGCTCTGTCAGATGCCGAACTGCTTGATCTGCTCGCTACTGACGGAATGCTTATTAAACGGCCGATTTTAACAGATAGTCAAAGGGTAACAGTCGGATTTAAGGAAGAGGAATATGAAGCTGCATGGCTTTCATGAGAGTATTGACAATCATATATACTTCTTGCCATGCTATAGTAGTTGATCGATAATAAGATCATAGATTGAAAAGAAAAAGTGGAGGGATTGTAATGAGCACACCAAAGGAATTACGTTATTCAGAGGAGCATGAATGGGTAAAAACAGAGGGCGAACAATTACGTATTGGGATTACAGATTTCGCGCAATCAGAATTAGGGGACATCGTTTTCGTTGAATTGCCAGAAGTAGGCGATGAGGTTACAGCGGACGAGCCATTCGGCAGTGTTGAATCTGTAAAAACAGTTTCTGAGTTATATGCTCCTGTTAGTGGAAAAGTAGTTGCTGTAAACGAAGACCTTAGCGACAACCCTGAATTCGTCAATGAATCTCCATATGAAAAAGCATGGATGATTGTTGTTGAACCAACTGATGCAGGTGAATTAGATGGTCTAATGTCAGCTGAGCAGTATGAAGAAATGATTAAAGAAGACTAAGCTGTTATCTGATATCGATTGTGGACAATTACATAGTATTTGTTTCTCTCATTTTCGGGTAGACACTTTAAGAGGTTATCACATTGTGGTAGCCTCTTTTATTAAATGGAAAGATTAAGTATCTGTTAATAGAGTATGGCATAAAAAACCCACACCGATTATTTAAGTTGTGAATATGGTAAAATAAAGGAAGTAGGTAAGTAAGATTAAGAACGCTAATTCTGAAGCGATACAACTACAATGATTCCCGGGTGATAAAAAATGAATGCCGAATCTCGTGAAAAAGTTATTATTGTCGAGGGTAAATCAGATAAAATAAAGGTGAAGGAAATTGTAAGTGAACCGGTTGAAATTATTTGTACAAATGGAACAATCGGTATTACAAAACTAGACGAAATCATTGATTCATTGCTAGATAAACAAGTGTTTATTCTCGTAGATGCAGATGAAGCAGGGGAGAAACTTCGAAATCAATTTAAAAGGGAGTTTCCTGAGGCAGAGCATCTTTATATTGATCGAATGTATAAAGAGGTTGCTACTACGCCGGATCACTATCTCGCATCCATTTTACTAAGAGCAAATTTCGATGTATATACGAAGTTTTTTGATAAAGGATGATTTTATTTGCAGGAATGGTCTCATGAAATATTTGATAAAGTTTTGAAAGAAAATAAAACAACCCTTCTCTATATTTATACACCTTTATGTGGAACATGCCAGGTAGCAAGTAAAATGCTATCTGTCACAGCTGAATTCTTTCCAGAGCTACCAATTGGAAAAATAGAATTAAATTACGCACCTCAATTAGCGGAGCAATGGGAAATCGAAAGTGTCCCATGCCTCCTTATTTTTCAAGAAGAAAAGCTTGTGGAGAAAATATATGCCTTCCATTCAGTCCCTTATTTATTTAATCTCGTGAAAAAGATCGTCTAAAAAAGGATCATCCTCCTTTATGTAGAATCTATTCCTTATGAGGATTTTGCTAAAAGGGAGGAATGGAAGTGAGTGGACTAGAGCAGTTGGTAATCGCTTTTATAGAAGAAGTGAAATCGAAGGAGCATCTAACCTCTTTTTTAAGAAATGCTACATTTTCCATCGGAATTCAATCAGAGGATGAATTTATTATCTTCATGATTGAAGAGGGGTTTATTTCGCTTTGTCCTTCATCTCATTTAGCAGAGTCTACTATTCATCTTTCTGGTTCAATTAATAGTATTGCCGTTGTATTAAGTGGAGAGAAGAAGCTAAGAATGGCCATTAATCAAGGAGAAATAAAGAGTGCTACCACTTTTCGAAACCTCCTCTTTCTTGAATCTCTCTTCATCCTAGCAAAAAAATATCATCATTATGTTTGAAATAGTCAGAGATTTTCAAAAAATCACTTGACCTCCTAATTCGTCATATGTTAGTATCACTTTAATTACTTGAGTAAATAAATTGAATATTCTTATCAAGAGAGGCGGAGGGACTGGCCCGACGAAGCCCGGCAACCGGTAATTTACACGGTGCTAATTCCAGCAGAGCGGATGCTCTGAAAGATAAGGAGAGATGATGATCACCCTCTTCTTCTGAAGAGGGTTTTTTCATCCCTTCTTAAAATCATATTGATTTCATAAAAAGGAGAGATGGGGAATGACGGTTAAACAAAAAAACTATCGTTTTGAAACATTAGGTGTACATGGTGGCTTGCAGCCAGATCCAGTGACAGGGGCAAGGGCAGTGCCGATTTATCAAAACAATGCCTATCAATTCAAAAATACTGAGCATGCAGCCGATCTATTTAGCTTAAAGGAACCAGGTTATATTTATACAAGAATTCACAACCCGACAGTAACTGTTTTTGAGGAGAGAATCGCTTTATTAGAAGGCGGAATAGGTGCGTTAGCGGTTGCGAGTGGGCAGGCTGCGGTTACATTGGCGATCTTAAATCTTGCCCATGCAGGTGATGAAATTGTCGCAGCATCGAATCTTTATGGAGGCACCTATAATCTATTTGCTGTCACTTTGCCGAAATACGGCATCAATGTGAAGTTTGTTAATCCGAATAATCCAGAAAGTTTCCGTGCTGCCATTACGGAAAAAACAAAAGCAGTATTTGCTGAAACAATTGGCAATCCGAGTTTAAAAGTATTAGATATTGAGAAAGTTGCGGATATTGCTCATGAAAATGGAATTCCACTCATCATCGACAATACGTTTGCGACGCCATATTTATGCAGACCAATCGAGCACGGTGCCGATATTGTGATTCATTCTGCAACGAAATGGCTTGTCGGGAATGGAACAACTTTAGGCGGCGTGATTGTCGATGGTGGCAAATTTGATTGGAATTCGCCAAAATTCCCAGGGTTTACAGAGCCGGATGCAAGCTACCATAATCTCGTTTATAGTGAGGCAATTGGAGCGGCCGCCTATATTATTAAAGCTAGAGTTCAACTGCTTCGGGATTTAGGGCCAGCCTTAAGCCCACAAAATGCCTTCCAATTTACACTCGGTCTTGAAACATTGCATGTTCGGATGAAGGAACATGTTGCGAATACGAAGAAAATTGTCGAATATTTAGTGGCACATCCGGCCGTTAAATGGGTGATCTACCCCGGACAAGAAAACTCACCTGATAAGCCATTAGTTGAAAAATACATACCTAAAGGTGCAGGCTCCATTGTTGTCTTTGGAATCGCTGGTGGCAGGGAAGCAGGTGCGAGCTTTATTAACAACCTAGCGCTTTGGGCTCACGTGGCAAATGTTGGGGACGCAAAAAGCTTAGTTATCCATCCAGCGAGTACAACACATCAACAATTGGATGCAGATGGATTAAAGGCTGCCGGTGTGCCAGAGGATTTAATCCGTCTGTCAATTGGAATTGAGCATGTGGAAGATCTAATTGCTGATTTAGAGCAGGCAATTGAGGCAGCAACTGGTCAAACATCACTCACTGCGAACGCATTAAGTTAAGCTTGTCGTTTTATTTTAAAAGATAACATTTACCATTGACCCTTCTTCAAACACATGTTACGATAAAATATGCAATATTAAAATGCTTACACAATTAATTGAATAGAATGCGATATGCTCTTATTAAGAGAGGTGGAGGGATGTGCCCGATGAAGCCCGGCAACCGTCATGTATTTGAAATGGTGCCAATTCACACAAAGCCTAATGGCTTTGGCAGATGAGAGAAAGGACGATTATTTTATTTGCCTTTCTGCTCATGTCAGAAAGGCTTTTTAGTGTTTAAAATAAGTTGTCTGAATCTGACTTTTACGAAAGAAGAGCATATCCATTATCGAAATAGGAAAAAATGAAATTTGGCGCGAATCCGAATTTAGGAATATACTCTAGCGCCTATGCTTTCATATGAAGAAGGTGGTCAAATGGTTATATCAATAAAAAATGCCGAAAAAATATTTTCTACTAAAAATGGCCAAGTAAAGGCAGTCGATTCTGTCAGTCTTGAAATTGGTAAAGGAGAAATCTTCGGTGTTATCGGCTATAGTGGTGCGGGAAAAAGTACATTAATCCGCATGTTAAACGGACTTGAAATTCCGACAAAAGGAAATGTCATTGTTGCCAATAAGGAAGTATCAAAAATAAAAGGGAAGCAACTTAGAAAAGCTCGCCAGGAAATAAGCATGATCTTTCAGCATTTTAACTTGCTTTGGTCGAGAACGGTACAGGAGAATATCTCATTTCCCCTTGAAATTGCAGGTGTAGCAAAAAGTGAGAGAGAAAAGCGCGTCTCTGAATTAATCAAGCTTGTTGGTTTAGAGGGGAGAGAGGATGCCTATCCATCACAGCTAAGTGGAGGGCAAAAGCAGCGGGTTGGGATTGCAAGGGCGTTAGCGAATAATCCAAAGGTGCTATTATGTGATGAAGCAACATCTGCTTTAGACCCGCAAACAACCGATTCTATTCTGGAATTATTAGTAGATATTAATGAACGGTTAGGCTTAACCATTGTTTTAATTACACATGAAATGCATGTAATTCGGAAAATTTGTCATAAAGTTGCGGTCATGGAAAATGGGAAAGTTGTAGAAACTGGACCTGTTTTGGAAGTATTTAAAAACCCACAACAATCCATTTCAAAACGATTTGTGCAGCAAGTGACTGAGCCGGAAGAAACGAAAGAAACAATCGCTCATCTACTAGAAGAATATCCAAATGGTCAAGTTGTTCAGCTCACATTTGTTGGTGAAACAGCGGGGCAACCGTTAATAACGAATTTGATTCGTAAACATGATGTGCTTGTCAATATTCTGCAAGGAAAGATTTCACATACACAAAGTGGTTCATATGGAACTCTGTTTATTCATTTAGATGGTGACGAGTTAGAGATTGCAAAAGCGATCGAGTTTATCCATTCTCAGCATGTGGGTGTGGAGGTGATCGCAAATGATTGATTTTTTTGAAATGATGAAGTGGGATAAGTTACTGGAAGCAATGAAAGAAACGATTTATATGACGTCCGTTTCGGTTGTTGCCACTTTTATTCTTGGTTTATTACTAGGCTTGCTGCTGTTCTTAACAGATAAAGGAAATATGTGGGGAAATAAACTGATTAACTCCATTATTGCGGTTATCGTCAATGTTTTTCGGTCAATTCCGTTCATTATCCTAATTGTATTATTGATTCCTTTTACAAAGCTTTTAATTGGAACAATGCTTGGTGCAAATGCAGCTTTGCCAGCACTCATTATTGGAGCAGCTCCCTTTTACGCTAGAATGGTTGAAATGGCTCTTAGGGAAATTGATAGAGGTGTAATCGAAGCTTCGCAATCGATGGGAGCTAGTAACAGTCAAATCATCTTTAAAGTATTAATTCCTGAAGCGATGCCTGCTCTTATTTCAGGCATTACTGTAACATCGATTTCGTTAGTTGGCTTTACCGCGATGGCAGGTGTTATCGGTGCTGGTGGCTTAGGGCATTTTGCCTATCTTGAAGGGTTTCAGCGCAATAATAGTGTTGTCACAATTGGCGCAACAATTGCCATCTTAATTCTAGTATTTATCATCCAATTTATTGGTGATTATTTTACAAAAAGAACAGATAAACGATAACGAAGAAAAGCTAGAGAAAAGGAGATTAGAAAAATGAAAAAATTATTAGCATTCGTCATTATTGCTTTACTAACTTTCTCATTAGCAGCTTGTGGGGGCGGAGAGAAGAGCGATTCCTCAAACAAGGGAAGCGAAGATGGTAACAAAAAACTAGTTGTTGGTGCAACGGCTGTTCCACATGCTGAAGTGCTTGAGGCAGCAAAGCCATTATTGGCGGAAAAGGGAATTGATTTAGAAATTAAAGTTTTCACTGACTATGTATTGCCTAATATTGCTTTAAAAGATAAAGATTTAGATGCAAACTATTACCAAACACCAGGTTACTTAGCTCTTCAAATGGAGGAAAACAAGGATTTTGATTTCGTCAGTGTTGGAGAAATTCATAAAGAGCCGATTGGGATTTACTCTAAGAAATATAAAAGCTTAAAGGATCTTCCAGACGGTGCGAAAATCATTATGAGTGATTCCTTTAGTGACCACGGTAGAATCCTACCGATTTTCGAAAAAGAAGGCGTTATTAAGCTGAAAGATGGCGTCGGTGCAAATGCGCGTGTAGAAGATATTGTCGAGAATCCGAAAAATCTAGATTTCTCTACTTTAATTGAAGCAAAGCTGCTCGCATCTTCCTTTGAAAGTGACGAAGGCGATGCCGTAGCCATTAATACAAACTATGCTTTAGAAGGCGGCATCAATATTAAAGATACTGGCATTGCATTTGAAGGCAGTGATGTTGTGCCGGCAAACTTAATTGTTGTCCGTTCAGAAGATAAAGACCGTCCAGAAATTAAAACATTAGTAGAAGTATTAAAATCGAAAGAAATTCAAGATTTCATTCAAGAAAAATATCAAGGTGCTGTTGTTTCAGTTACCGAGTAAAATTGCGAAGAGCAGACAAATATTTGTCTGCTTTTTTCTTATCGAAAATCGAATGTATTTTAAGAATAGGATTGATGAAAACGCTTTAATGGCCCATATCGTTTTTATTCGCAAAAAAATAACTTTTTTCGCCGTTGTACAACAGAAAGTGAGGATGTTAAGATGCTTACATAAAATTTAAATCGCACTGACGAAAGGATTGGTTTTTATCAACCAGTTGCATCTTAATTATACAAGCGAAATGGAAAAAGCAATGCGTCGAACACATGGAGTAGGCTATGAGGTGTATTGCCAAAAGCAAGATATTCGATTATCCGTTGAAAAAAAACGTGAACAGGATTATATAAAAAGCCGGCAAATTGTTGCTCAGTTTGATCGGAAAATTCATTCATAACGATATGATGAAAAAGAGGATCTATTGAGGATTCCTCTTTTTTTATTAAAAAAATGAGTTATTATTATTTTTGGATAACAGGGAAGTGTATAATTTATTTAGAAGATGTAGCATATTAAACCATTGATTATGCACAGCTGCGAAGCTTTTTATATATTTTAGTATGAAAAGCTTTGTAATCAATTGAAAGAGTTGCTAACCATTTGCATTTGTTATAAGATTGTAATGAGAATAAAATGAGAATAGAGAATTGCGATACTCTATCGCTTGTACAAAACTTCTTTTATTGATGGAGGTATTATAATGGCAGGTTCTAAGTTAACAATTAATGATCTTCATGTTTCAATTGAAGGGAAAGAAATATTAAAGGGTGTCGACCTTGAGATAAAGGGTGGAGAAATTCATGCGATAATGGGACCTAACGGAACCGGAAAGTCTACATTATCATCAGCGATTATGGGTCATCCTAAATATGAAGTAACGGAAGGAAACATTACTCTTGACGGTGAGGATGTTCTTGAAATGGAAGTGGATGAGCGTGCACGTGCTGGTCTATTTCTTGCAATGCAATATCCAAGTGAAATTAACGGTGTAACAAATGCTGACTTTTTACGTTCTGCGATCAATAGCCGTCTTGATGAAGGCAATGAAATTTCTTTAATGAAATTTATCAAAAAAATGGATAGCAAAATGGAATTCCTTGAAATGGACCTAGATATGGCACAACGTTACTTAAACGAAGGATTTTCTGGCGGAGAGAAGAAGCGCAATGAAATTCTACAGTTGATGATGATTGAGCCGAAAATAGCGATCTTAGATGAAATTGACTCGGGTTTGGATATTGATGCATTAAAGGTTGTTTCTAAAGGAATTAATGACATGCGTGGGGAAGACTTTGGTTGCTTAATTATTACTCACTATCAACGTCTTCTAAACTATATTACTCCTGACTATGTGCATGTGATGATGCAAGGTCGCATTGTGAAATCAGGTGGTCCAGAGCTTGCACAACGCTTAGAGTCAGAAGGCTATGACTGGATTAAACAAGAGCTCGGTATTGAAGATGAAACGGTTGGTCAAGAAGCGTAATTGTTAGGAGGATCATTATGTCAATCGAAACAAAACTTCCATTTGGCAAGGAATATATAAGTTCCTTTTCAAAAAACATGGGTGAGCCAGCATGGCTTACAGCGTTCCGCTTAAATGCCTTTGAAGATGCTTCTCATTTGCCAATGCTTAAGCCCGATAAAACAAATATTACAAATTGGAATCTCACTCAATTTGATAAGCATATCGTCAGCAGCGGAGATTTTACTTCATTAAAT
>JAEWDX010000310.1 GCA_023389895.1 Bacillota bacterium | reverse complement strand
AAATAAATGACTTCTTAAATAAAAATAAAGAGTTAAGAGAACCAGTGTATCATTTCCTCTGTTCTAATACAAAAATAAATGAAGATATTGATTATCGGAAATTTAGTTTTAAAGAGTACTTAGAAGGTATAGTTACAGGAGATACTACACATGTAATAAATAAAAAAATATTTTGCGAAAAATATTATGCTTTCCCTGATTCTAAGATTGGGGCTGAATTATTATTGTGGTATAAAATAGTAATTGAACATGGTTATTCAGTGGTAAATAAAGTTGTAGTTAAAGTGTTAGAAGATTCTAACGATAGGTTAACAAATGCCAATAAAGAAATTACTAAAGTAGATTTATTTGCAGAGTATCAAAGAGATATTATACGTGAATATGAAAAAGATATTCTTGAAGTAGGAAATATAAATCATTTACTAACTAAATATAGAGGTGCAATTACATATTCCCTGATTGAAGGTAATCGACAATCGGCTATGGAGCATATGTTAAAATCATTAAAATACTCTAAGAAGCAACTCGTTTTTATTCCACTTTTTATTTTACCTAAAAAAGTAATTGCTGGTATATTGCGTAAATATAGAAGCTGAAAGAGGGATATTTTATGAAGGTATTACATGTCATAACAACTTTAAATAGTGGCGGCGCAGAGAAAATGTTAGTAGATATCGTGAAAGAGATGGAAATTCAAGGTATTGATTGTGAGGTTGCTGTATTAACAAAGACACATAATTTTTTTGGTAAGCAAATTGAAAAAATTAATATTCCTGTGTATTATGGCCCTACATCCAAAGTTTATTCATTAAAAAATATATTTTTTTTAAAGAATTTAATAAAAAAGCATGATTATAATTTTATTCATACTCACTTATTTGCCTCTCAATTATTTATGCCTTTTGCTTTAAAACTAGCTAAAAAACAACTACCTTTAATTACGACTGAGCACAGTACTCATAATAAAAGAAGGGAAAGTAAGAAGCTGTACTGGTTAGATTATTGGTTATACCTTCAGTATGAAAAAATAATAGCCATTACCAAAGATACAAAAGAAAGTTTAAATTCATATTTACCCAATACTTTATATAAAACAATAGTAATAGAGAATGGGATAGACGTGTTAAAGTATTCGCAGTCAACCGCTATTGATAGATTTAAAATATCATCTGAAATAGATGTGAATGAAAAACTAATATTAATGGTAGCTGCAATGCGAGACCAAAAAGATCATGAAACTTTGATTAGGGCTAGTAAACTTTTACCACCTGAGTACCGTGTTATTTTTGTGGGTGATGGTGATCGTATGGAGGAAGTTAAACAGTATGCAATTGAGCATGGACGAAATACTATTCTTTTTTTAGGAAGGCGTATGGATATACCTTCAATAATGAAAGCTTCTGATGTTTTTGTACTATCCTCTAGATGGGAAGGATTTGGTTTAGTAGTTGTGGAAGCTGCTGCTACTGGACTACCGGTTGTTGCATCGGATGTTGTAGGTTTAAATGAGGTTGTGAAAACAATAGGTGGACAGGTTTTTGAGCCATTTAATGAATATGAATTAGCTAAAAAAATTATTGAATCAATTGATTCTCAAGATAATAAACTGGATGTTTCAAAATATACGATTCAGGAAACAGTAAAAAAATACTTGACATTGTACAAGGGAATAAAGGAATGAAAAAAATGAAAGTTCTTTTTGTGGCTTCAGTATATCGACATCTCACTGCATTTCATACTCCATACATTAAGTATTTTCAGTCACAAGGTTATGAAGTATGGGCTGCTGGAACAGGAACAGTAGATAAAAAAATCTTAGAAAATTATAATGTGAAATGTGTAGATATTCCGTTTTCAAGAAGTCCATTGAGTGTAAAGAATGTTAGTGCTTATAAAGCTTTAAAAAAATTATTTTCTACAGAAAAATTTGAAATAGTTCATGTACATACGCCAGTAGCTTCCTTTTTAGCAAGAGCAGCTTTTCGTAATACAAACTATGGAAAAATTATTTACACAGCACATGGTTTCCATTTTTTTAAGGGTGCACCAAAGTTAAATTGGTTGATATACTTTACAGCTGAAAAAATAGCTGCTAGGTGGACTGATCATTTAATTACAATTAATGAAGAAGATTATCTAAATGCACAAGATATATTACCAAGTAATAATATATCTTATGTTCATGGTGTTGGTGTAGAATTTGAACATGAAATTCTAACTGAATATGAGAAAGATATTTTAAAAAAAGAATTAGGACTTCCTAAAGAAGCTATTATCATTTCTTATATAGCAGAATTAAATAACAATAAGAACCACCAATTATTACTTAGAAATTGGTCGCGTCTGAAAGAAGAAAATCCGCTTATTGAGTTATTATTAGTTGGTAACGGTGAAAAAGAAAATGATTTGAAAGAGTATGTTAAAAAGGAAAATCTTAAAGGAGTACATTTTCTGGGGTTCCGTCGAGATGTTCTAAAGCTTTTACAAATATCAGATATAGTTACATTACTGTCACATCGTGAAGGTTTACCTAAAAGTATAATGGAAGCAATGGTGGCAGGTATTCCATGTGTGGTTACGAACACTAGAGGACTAAGGGACTTAATAAAATCAGATAGGAACGGTTTTGTAGTGGATCATGAAGATGATATGGCTATATTTACTGAATTTACAAAACTTGCACAATCAACAAAATTAAGAGAAAGCATGGGGCAATGTGCTAAAGAATTAGTAGAACCATATTTACTAGAGACGGTTTTACAGGAATATGTAGCTATTTATGAACATTTATTAGAGTAGGTGTGGGTATGACGGTACTGATAACAGGTGGTCTGGGCTTTATAGGAAGCCATACAGTTGTAGATTTAATAGAGAAAGGATATGATTGTGTAATTGGTGATAATCTGTCAAGATGTTCTATTGAAGTTTTAGATAAAATTGAGTTAATTGTGCAGCGAAAAGTGCCATTTATACTTGTAGATATGTTGGATATTCAAGCTTTACGAACTGTATTTACAGAATATAATATTTCATCTGTTATTCATTTTGCTGGTTTTAAATCTGTTGGCGAATCTGTTCAAAATCCTCTATTATATTACCAAAATAATTTAATCAGTACGTTAAATCTAGTTGAAGTAATGCAGACCTTTGATGTGAAAAAGCTTGTCTTTAGTTCTTCTGCAACAGTGTATGGGGATTTTAATCTCCCACCATTGAAGGAGGATTATCTACTTCAGGCACCAAATCCTTATGGACGTACAAAGCTAATGCTTGAGGAAATATTACGTGACATTGTTTCATCAGATAATAGTTGGAGTATAGCGTTAATGCGTTATTTTAACCCTATTGGGGCCCATAAGACTGGTTTATTAGGTGAGCTACCATTTGGAACTCCAAATAATTTGATGCCCCATTTATTAAAAGCAGCTATTGGAGAAACTTCTAAATTGCAAATATTTGGTGGAGATTATGATACAGAGGATGGAAGCTGTATACGTGATTTTATTCATATAATGGATTTGGCGAGTGGACATGTAAAAGCATTAAATTATATTGAAAGAAATATTGGGTGTGAGGCTTTTAATCTTGGTACTGGTGTAGGTTACTCTGTGCTAGATTTAATTCACACATTTGAGGAAGTTACAGGTGTAATAGTTCCTTATGAAATTGTTAATCGTCGTGAAGGCGATATTATTGTAAGTATTGCGGACGTTTGTAAAGCAGAATCACAACTTGGATGGAAAGCAAAATATACTTTAACAGATATGTGTGTAGATTCATGGAGATGGCACCTATTGAATAAGGGGTATTAAAATAG
>JAEWDX010000262.1 GCA_023389895.1 Bacillota bacterium | reverse complement strand
GTATTATGGCTATGCTCGTCAAGATCGTAAAGCGAGATCTCGTGAGCCAATCACAGCGAAATTAGTGGCAAATTTACTTGAAACGGCTGGAGCTAAACGTGTGATTACACTTGACTTACATGCTCCACAAATTCAAGGGTTTTTCGATATCCCAATTGATCACTTAATGGGTGTACCGATTTTATCAGATTATTTTAAAGAAAAAGCTGCCGATAAAGATATTGTGATTGTTTCTCCTGATCATGGTGGTGTTACCCGTGCGCGTAAAATGGCTGAGCGTTTGAAGGCCCCAATTGCAATCATCGATAAACGCCGTCCGAGACCGAATGTAGCGGAAGTTATGAATATTGTTGGTAATATTGATGGAATGGTTGCTATTTTGATCGATGACATCATCGATACAGCTGGAACGATTACCCTTGCGGCAAATGCACTTGTTGAGCATGGTGCATCTGAAGTCTATGCATGCTGTACACACCCAGTTTTATCAGGTCCAGCGATTGAAAGAATTCAAAACTCATCCATCAAGGAATTAGTTGTTACAAATTCTATTGTTCTTTCTGAAGAAAAGAAAACGGATAAGATTGTTCAGTTATCCATTGCGCCATTAATCGCAGAAGCGATTATCCGTGTTCATGAGCGTCAATCTGTAAGTAAATTATTTGATTAATCGAATGTGTCTGCCACTTTAGTAAGTGGCATTCCTGTCTTTCCTTCTTTATTAGTGATATAGTTGATCATGTTGGAGGTTTAGACTCCCCCCATTTAGGGCATTTTTATAGAGAGTCTTTCGACTGATGTAAAAAAGAAAGGGGACCTTACTTATGACAACTGTATTACAAGCGAAGGAAAGAAAAGAATTTCAAGGTTCAGCATTAACACGTATTCGACGGGAAGGAAATATTCCAGCTATTGTATATGGGGCAAAACTTGAAAGCAAACCGATTTATTTTAGCGAAAAGGATTTTACCCAGCTAATTAGAAAAGTCGGTAGGAATGGCGTCATTGCTTTAGAACTAGATGGCATTAAACATAATGTTGTGTTAAGTGAATATCAGGCAGATCCATTGAAAAATGTGATTATCCACGCTGATTTTCTCGCAGTCGATATGTCACAGGATATTATTGCAGATGTGCGTGTCATTCTTGAAGGAGATGCAGAAGGAGTAAAGGATGGCGGCGTTATGCAGCAGTCAATCCATGAGGTTTCTGTTACGGCAAAACCGAATCTCATTCCACAGTCCATCACTGTCGATATCACTGGATTTCAAGTTAATGAAACGATAACAATTGCCGATTTGCGAACAAATCGTGATTTTGTCATTAACCATGAGGATGATGAGGTCATTGCCTCTATTTTACCACCAAAACAAGTGGCAGATAGTGGAGAGGAACAGGATGATACTCTTCAGAAAGAAGAAGGAACGAAAGAAAGCAAGTGAGGATTAATCTCCTCTATAAAATAAAAAAAGAAGGGGTCTGCATAGTCAGTCCCTTTTTTTATAAGATCAGTAGAATATTTTGAAATTAGAGAATTGTCTAGCTCCGATGCCTAGCGCTTTTCTAAGTATTGAGGGTGAGAAGAATGAAATTGATTGTTGGATTAGGAAATCCAGGCAAGCAATATGAAAAAACAAGGCATAATATTGGTTTTGAAGTGATTGATGCACTTTCAGAACGTTTGAATATTCCACTTAATCTGGCTAAATTCCAGGGCATTTATGGAGTTGGCCATGTTCAAGGTGAAAAAGTTTTTTTATTAAAACCACTTACATATATGAATTTATCGGGGGAGTCTATCCTTGCAATGATGGACTATTTTCAAATTAATGATGATGAGCTTGTTGTCATATATGATGATTTAGATTTGCCAGTAGGAAAAATTAGACTTCGTCAAAAGGGCAGTGCTGGTGGACATAATGGAATTAAGTCAACGATCGCTCATCTTGGCACACAAGAGTTTAACAGAATCAGAGTCGGTATTGATAGACCGCCAAGTGGTATGAAGGTTCCTGATTATGTATTAGGAAGGTTTTCAAAGGAAGAGCAGGATGTGATAAGCTTAGTTATTCCCAAGTGTGCAGCCGCCTGTGAGGAATGGATTGCAAAGCCATTTTTACAGATAATGAATGAATATAATCAATAAAGAACATATCTCGCATGTTTCTTCATAAAGATAAGGTATGATAAAGGATGAATAATTTTGTCCTCCCATGCTCATACTATTCGTATGAAGGTAATGTAATGGGGGGATATGGAATGGCAATTCAGTATATTTGCCGTCATTGTGGAGTAGAAATTGGGATGATTGAAAATGAACAGATGCATGTTAATAATCTTGGTTTCCAGATGTTAAATGACAAAGAGCGTCTTGAAATGATATCATATGATCAATCTGGTAATCTCCAAGTTAGAGCAATATGTGAAGATTGTCATGAATTACTACAGCGTAATCCAGAATATCACCAACATGATTTTTTGATTCAATAACAGGCTTTGGACGATAATCCAAAGCATTTTTCTATTTGTATAAGGGTGCTTACGCTTTTCTAGGAGGTTTGCCATGTTAGGTCTTAAAAAAATAATCAGTCAGCAAGATGATTTTCGTTCTGTCTTGGCTGGTTTAAATGCAGGGCTGAAGGAACAGCTGATTTCGGGTTTATCAGGATCAGCACGAACATTGTTTCTTTCCGCTATCTATGAACAAACGCATAGGCCCATGCTTATTGTTACTCATAATCTCCTTCAGGCACAAAAGCTATATGATGATTTTGTCCAATTATTAGGAGAAAATGAAGTATTCTTATATCCTGCAAATGAGTTAATTGCTGCTGAGATTAGCATTGCCAGTCCAGAGCTGAAAGCACAGCGAATTGAAGCTTTAAATTATTGGAGTAAGAATAAGAATGGGATGCTCATTGCACCAATGTCAGGCTTAAGAAAAATTCTGCCATCCGCTTCTTTATGGAGAGAAAGTCAATTAACGCTGAAAGTAGGAGACGAACTTCTAGAAGATCAGCTGATGGAATTTGTTCATATGGGCTATTCGCGTGTTGATATGGTTTCCTCTCCGGGTGAATTCAGTGTAAGAGGCGGAATTATAGATATTTATCCATTAACAGAGCAGGATCCGATCCGTATAGAGTTATTTGATACAGAGGTTGATTCGATTCGCACCTTTTCATTAGAGGATCAACGTTCAAAAGAGAAATTAATAGAAGTTACAATTGGACCAGCAACAGAATATCCCTTGAAACAAATGCATTTTCAGATGATGATCGAAAAAGTAGAGGCTGGATTAGCTACAAGTCTGAAAAAGCTGAAAGATGAAAAGGCAAAAACATTGCTGGCGCAAAATATCGGGTACGAACTCGAACAGTTAAAGATGGGCACTAAGCCTGATCAAATATTTAAATATCTTTCTTTCGCTTACAAGGAAGGAAATAGTTTAGTAGATTATCTTCCGCATAATGGACTTATTTTTATCGATGAGATTAGCAGAGTACAGGAGATGAATGATTCTCTTGAGAAGGAAGAAGTAGAATGGTATACAGACTTATTAGGTGAGGGGCAAATTATTCATGATGTGAAAATATCCCATCATTTACGGGAATTTTTACTGAGAAAGATGCAGCCTGTCATTTATTTGTCATTGTTTTTAAGACATGTTCCGAACACGAATCCAGAAAATATTTTAAATATTTCCTGTAAACAAATGCAGAATTTCCATGGGCAAATGAATGTCCTTAAAGGTGAGCTTGAACGCTGGAGAAAAGGGAATTATTCTGTCATTTTTCTCGGTCCCGATGAAGAAAGAGTAAAGAAGCTCAGACGGGTTTTAGAGGATTATGAAATAGAAGCCTCCTATGTTAATGAGGAGCAGCCATTTTTGATTGGAAAAAATCAAATTGTTGAAGGAAATCTCCATACTGGCTTTGAGCTTCCAAGCTTGAAAATAGTTGTCATTACGGAAGAGGAGCTATTTAATAAGAAAACGAAAAGAAAGGCGCATCGTCAGAAGCTATCAAATGCAGAACGGATTAAAAGCTATTCTGAGCTTAAAATTGGCGATTATGTCGTTCATATTAATCATGGTATCGGGAAATATTTAGGAATTGAAACACTTGAGATAAATGGGGTTCATAAAGATTATCTCCATATCCGTTATCAAGGCAGCGATAAGCTTTATGTTCCAGTTGAGCAAATTGATCTTGTTCAGAAATATGTTGGTTCTGAAGCGAAGGAGCCGAAAATTTATAAGCTTGGTGGCAGTGACTGGAAAAGAGTAAAGAAGAAGGTTGAATCCTCTGTTCAGGACATTGCTGATGATCTAATCAAGCTTTATGCAGAGCGGGAATCGGCAAAAGGGTTCGCATTCAGTCCAGACGGTGAAATGCAAAGAGATTTTGAGGCAGCTTTTTCTTATCAGGAAACAGAAGACCAGCTCCGTTCGATTCATGAGATTAAAATTGATATGGAAAGAGAACGCCCGATGGATCGTCTTCTATGTGGGGATGTTGGTTATGGAAAAACGGAAGTAGCGATTCGAGCAGCTTTTAAAGCAATCGCAGATGGAAAACAAGTTGCGATTCTCGTGCCAACAACCATTCTTGCTCAGCAGCACCATGAAACAATGAGAGAACGCTTTCAAGATTTTCCGATTAAAATTGGCTTATTAAGTCGCTTCAGAACGCGAAAGCAGCAAACGGAAACAATTAAAGGATTGAAGTCGGGGACGATTGATATTGTCGTCGGAACACATCGGATTTTATCAAAGGATGTTTCTTATCGTGATCTAGGCCTGCTAATCGTTGATGAGGAGCAGCGTTTTGGTGTAACCCATAAGGAGAAAATTAAACAACTCAAAACGAATGTCGATGTTCTCACTCTTACAGCGACACCGATTCCGAGAACCCTTCATATGTCGATGCTAGGTGTTCGTGATCTATCTGTTATTGAGACACCGCCTGAAAATCGTTTTCCAATTCAGACGTATGTTATGGAATACAATGGCGGTATGGTTCGCGAAGCGATTGAAAGAGAGCTAGCACGTGATGGGCAGGTTTATTTTCTTTATAATCGTGTGGAGGATATTGAGCGGAAAGCAGAAGAGATTTCCATGCTTGTACCCGATGCAAGAGTAGCTTATGCTCATGGGCAAATGTCTGAGAATGAATTAGAATCTGTTATTTTAAGCTTTCTTGCAGGAGAATTTGATGTCCTAGTGAGTACGACGATTATTGAGACTGGTGTAGATATCCCAAATGTAAATACATTGATTGTTCATGATGCCGATCGAATGGGGCTTTCTCAACTTTATCAGCTGCGAGGCAGGGTTGGCCGTTCAAATCGGGTAGCCTTTGCGTATTTTACGTATCGGAAGGACAAGGTTTTAACAGAAGTAGCAGAAAAGCGATTGCAGGCCATTAAGGAGTTCACAGAGCTTGGTTCTGGTTTCAAAATCGCAATGCGTGATTTAACGATTAGGGGTGCAGGTAATTTATTAGGTGCCCAGCAGCATGGGTTTATCGATTCAGTTGGCTTTGATTTGTATTCGCAAATGTTAAAAGAGGCGATTGAGGATCGAAGAGGCCATTTCAATGAAGAGATTAAACATAAACAGCAGCTGGAATTAGAGCTTGATGTTGATGCCTATATTCCAGAATCGTATATTTCTGACGGTCATCAAAAAATTGAAATGTATAAACGTTTTAGAGGGGCAACTTCTCTAGAGGATATTGAAGAATTGAAAGAAGAAATGATTGATCGGTTCGGTGAGTATCCAGAACAAGTCTCTTTTCTATTCCAAATCGCTGAAATAAAGGTTCATGGTGAGCTTACAGGAATTGAATTGATTAAACAGATAAAAAATGAAGTCTTAATTCTTTTGAATGAGGAAGTTAGCTCAAACATTGATGGTCAGCGTATTTTTCAAATGACTAGTAAGTATGGGAGAATAGTCGGCTTAGGGATGGACGGGAAAAAGCTTAAGACCGTTCTTCACGTCAAAGGAGTACAACCAAGCGAATGGCTGAAGATTATGTTTGAAATTGTTCAAGGAATACGCGAATCAAGAAAGAAAGAGCAAAGACAGACGTAAAGTTGTTATTTTGGATGATTCATCCATTTGTGGTAACAAATATATAGCAAAGAAAAAATATATGAACGTGTATATTACTTTCCAGATGAAAGATACTAAGTTCAAACATGGCGATGCATTCATTATTTCCCAATGGAAGCATTGCGATTAAAGAAAAGAACTAATCAAATCATCAGATGAAAGTGAGGCAACTTTGGATGAAAGCAACAGGTATAGTTCGTCGAATCGATGATTTAGGTCGAGTCGTTATTCCTAAGGAAATCCGTAGAACATTGCGTATTCGTGAAGGTGACCCTCTAGAAATCTTTGTGGATCGTGATGGGGAAGTGATTTTAAAGAAATATTCACCGATTAGCGAGCTTGGCGATTTCGCAAAAGAGTATGGTGAAGCGCTGTATGATAGTCTCGGGAATCCTGTCTTAATTTGTGACAGAGATACATTTATTACAGTTGCAGGTGGCTCAAAGAAAGATTATTTAAATAAGAACATTAGTGAATTAGTCGAAAAGACGATGGAGAATCGCACTTCTGTTCTCATGAATGAGCAAGAGGAGGTTTCCTTTGTCGATGGAAATACCGAAGCGGTCACTGCTTATACGATTGGACCGATTATCGCAAATGGCGACCCGATTGGCGCAGTCGTCATCTACGCAAAAGAGGGAACGCTAGGAGAAGTGGAACAAAAAGCAGTCGAAACTGCCGCCGGCTTCCTCGCAAGACAAATGGAATCTTAGGGTGGACTCGCTTGAAAAGAAAGGGGTTGTCTGATAAGTAGACACCCTTTTTTTTATTTAGAGTTTTTCTACTCCGCATCGGTGTTAATCGTGTGAGAGAAAGCGGAAACTGGGGGACTTGCCCCATAGCATTGTTAATCATGTCAAGGTGAGTGAAAAATGCTTAGAGTTGACACGGAAAAGTATGAATCAAGTCAAAGAAAGTGAAAAACGCTTAGAGTTGACACGGAAAAGTATGAATCGAGTCAAATAAAGCGGAAACTGTTTAGAGTTGGTACGCAAAAGTATGAATCGAGTCAAGGTGAGTGAAAAATGCTTAGAGTTGACACGCAAAAGTTATGAATCGAGTCAAATTAAATGAAAAACGCTTAGAGTTGGTACGCAAAAGTATGAATCGAGTCAAAGAAAGTGAAAAATGCTTAGAGTTGGTACGCAAAAGTATGAATCAAGTCAAATTAAGTGAAAAATGTTTAGAGTTGGTACGCAAAAGTATGAATCGAGTCAAAGAAAGCGGAAACTGTTTAGAATTGGTACGCAAAAATTATGAATCGAGTCAAATTAAGTGGAAACTTTGGAATTGGTACGGAAAAGTATGAATCGAGTTAAATTAAGCGGAAACTGTTTAGAATTGGTACGCAAAAGTAC
>JAEWDX010000252.1 GCA_023389895.1 Bacillota bacterium | reverse complement strand
TCAATATTAACATGGAGCTTTACTATCATCTTCTACATTGGAAAACTTGGTTTGTCCAATTGATGTCAGCTGGTGAAGAAGCAAGAAAGCGAATGGAGACGGCGATTTTGAAAGTGTTTGCCGATTTCCAGGGGGTTTTAACATTAGGTCCATCTGGAAGTAAAATGGCCGAATACCAGCTAATTGATGCAGAGGAAATTTTGCAAAAAAAATGGCGCAATATTATGAAACCAATATTTGAGTCTGTCAATCTATCGCTGCCAGAAAGCTTCGGCAGGACGCATGGAAATGGTCGTATTGGTGAACACACGCAAGATTTACATTCCGCTTTAGCTATTCTTGCTGAAGTTTATAACATTGATCATTCTGCAAGTTGGTAATTCAGCATACATTGTCTAAATTAAGAGGGATTGAGGTAAATGTTATTAAATAGGCAATTAGAAAATAGCATCATAGAGTCACTTCATAATGTTAAAGATCCAGAGATTAATACAATTTCAATCGTTGATTTAGGAATGGTTGAAAAAGTGGTAGTCAAAGGAAGTGATGTTTTAATTGAGCTTCTGCCCACATTTATGGGTTGCCCTGCACTTGATATTATTCGCAATAAAGTAGTTCAAGAAACAGAAAAATTAAATTTATTTGAAAGAATTCAAGTTCAATTTGTTTACGACCCACCATGGACCTCGGATCGAATTACAGAACAAGGGAGAGAGCATTTAAAGCAATTCGGCATCGCTCCCCCTCCTACAAAAGTGAGCGAAACCGGAGAGTGGCAAGTTGCTTGCCCCTACTGTAACTCAATCTACACAACATTAGAAAATATATTCGGACCAACCGCTTGTCGGAGCATCCTTTACTGCCGCTCCTGCAAAAACCCATTCGAAGCAATGAAACCTGTGTCGACATTGCTGTAAGTTGCAAATAAATCCACTGTTTTGACAAATTCAAATTGCGTTCAAAATAAGAAAGGATGATTTAAATGGTAAAACTTATTGCTTTATACAAACACCCAGAAAACAAGGAGGCATTCGATGAACATTATTTCAATGTCCATTGTCCACTAACTGCAAAAATCCCCGGTCTGCGAAAAATGGAAGTGACGAAGATCATTGGCAGCCCAATGGGTGGAGATGGGAAATATTATTTAATATGCGAAATGTTTTATGACAGTCATGAGGCCTTACAAACAGCCATGCGAACAGATGAAGGAAAGGCATCAGGAAGGGATGCGATGAAATTTGCGGGTGAGCTAATTACTTTTATGATTGGCGAAGAAGTACATGGATAAAGTCTATCATTACATTGAAGTGACGCAGGACAAAAATCTTGGTTTTATCACTTTAAACAGACCTGAAGTTTTAAATGCGCTCAACCGTTCAATGATTGTGGAAATTTTAACCGCTATGGAAGCTTATGATCAAGATGAAGAGATTCGTGTCATCATTTTAAGTGGGAATGGGCGTGCTTTTGCAGCAGGGGCTGATATTTCCGAAATGGCGAATGATGACTCGATTGATTTTGCACTCCGCGATCAGTTCAAAGACTGGGATCGGATTGCCCTCATTAATAAACCAATCATTGGAGCTATTCAAGGATTTGCCCTCGGTGGTGGCTTTGAGCTTGCGATGTGCTGTGATTTATTATTTGCAGCTACAGATGTAGAATTTGGCTTTCCAGAAGTAAATCTTGGTGTGATGCCAGGAGCTGGTGGAACACAGCGATTAACGAAGCAGCTAGGAAAAGTGAAGGCGATGGAATGGCTTCTTACAGGAAAACGCATTTCAGCAAATGAAGCCGTCCATTATGGAATCGTCAACCGACTTATCACCGAAGAAGTGTTGATGGAAGAAACGATTAAAACAGCAAAGCTAATTGCAGATCAAGCACCATTGGCGATTAAATTTATTAAAGAAGCTGTTTTAACGGCGATAGATTCTCCATTAGATGAAGGAATGCTGCTTGAACGGAAAAACTTTTCTTTATTATTTTCAACAGCGGATCAAAAGGAAGGAATGAAAGCATTTCAAGAAAAACGCAAGCCGAATTTTCTCGGGAGATAGGGGGTTACATAAAAAAATGTTTGAAACGATTAAGTACGAAACAAACAATAATATTGCCTGGATTACACTCAATCGCCCCGATAAGCTCAATGCGTTTACGGAACAATTAAACAAAGAGATTGAGTATGCTGTTAAACAGGCTAGTAAAGATAAGCTAGTACGCTGTCTTGTCATCACAGGCGAAGGCCGTGCTTTTAGTTCAGGTCAGGATCTTGAAGATGTACTTGATAATCCTGATTATGGGGAGGTTTTACGGAAGCGATATCATCCGATGGTTTTGGCAATTGATAAATGCAAAAAGCCAATTATCGCTGCTGTTAATGGCGTCGCTGCAGGTGCAGGGATGAGTCTTGCCCTTGCCTGTGATTTCAGGCTTTTATCTGAAAAGGCAAGTTTCATTCAAGCATTTATTCATGTTGGCTTAGTTCCGGACGCAGGAAATCTCTACTATTTACCGAAGCTAATCGGACATGCAAAAGCACTTGAACTCGCGATTCTAGGAGAAAAGGTGACTGCAATTGAGGCGAAGGAATTAGGGCTAGCAACAAAGGTGATTCCAGTGGACAAATGGACAGAGGAGATTGCGATTTTTGCAGAAAAACTAGCAGCAAGACCAACAAAATCAATCGAGTTAATTAAGAGAAGTCTTAAAGAAAGCTGGTATTCACCGATTCCAGAATACTTAGAAAGGGAAGCGCAAAGTCAGCGAATTGCCGGTTTGACAAATGATCATCGAGAAGGGATCACTGCTTTTCTAGAAAAAAGAAATCCTATCTTCCAGGGTAAATAGTCCATTTCCCCGATATTACTCTTGTAAAATTGTTCTTTCTGAATGGGGTGATTTATATTGAAAAAGATTATTGTCATTGGTTCAGGTGTGATGGGGAGAGGGATTGCTTATGTAAGTGCAGCCGGAGGATTTCAAACAATATTAATCGACATCAATGAGCATCAATTAGAAAGGGCGAAAATCGAGATTGATACGATTTTTACAAAAGCGGTTTTACAAGGAATGCTAACGAAAGAAAAAATGGCGGAGACAAAGGAGAAGCTTGAATACTCAATAAGTCTTTCCAAGCATGTGAAGGAAGCAGATCTCATCATCGAGGCCGTTCCAGAAGTAATGGAGATAAAGAAAAATATTTTTGAAGTGATCGATCAGCATGCACAAGAAAGCTGTCTTTTTGCGACAAATACTTCTACAATGAGTCCGACCGAGATTGGTTCCTATACGAAAAGAGCTGAGAAGGTCATCGCTATGCATTTTTTCAATCCTGTTCATAAAATGCCACTCGTTGAAATCATTAAAGGACTTGAAACAAGTGAAGCAACTGTTGAAGCTGTAAAGGAAATAGCGATGAAAATGGGTAAAGAGACAGTCGTAATCAATGAGTTTCCAGGCTTTATCACGAGCAGAATAAGTGCCCTTATCGGCAATGAAGCATTCATTATGCTGCAGGAAGGGGTAGCAACCGCAGAAGAAATTGATAAAGCGATCAAGCTTGGACTTAATTTTCCAATGGGTCCATTTGAACTAGGTGATCTTGTCGGCTTAGATACCCGCCTCCATAACTTGAACTATCTTCATGCAAAGCTAGGTGAGAAATATCGTCCAGCACCGCTTCTTGAACAATATGTAAAAGCAGGACGCCTTGGCAGAAAGTCAGGAAAGGGGGTTTATGATTATCGTAAGGAGAGCTAAAGGAATTCGTCCCCCTAACATATTTGATGCTCAAAAGCGTTAAAGAGGAGTGAGGTTTTTGCGGGAAGTTGTCATTGTTGATGCTGTCAGAACGCCATTTGGACGCTATAAAGGAATGCTAAAGGATGTGCGGCCAGATGATTTAGGGGCTACAGTCATTAAAGCCTTGCTTGAAAGAAATGAAATCGTAAATCCAAAAGAAATTGAAGAGGTCGTTTTCGGAAATGCTAACCAAGCTGGCGAAGATAATCGCAATGTCGCTCGTATGTCTGCTTTGCTTGCAGGATTACCTGTTGAAGTGGCAGGGGCAACGATTAATCGACTTTGCGGCTCAGGATTGGACGCTGTTCATTATGCGGCTCGTGCGATTCTGGCCGGTGAAGGGGAGATTTACATCGCTGGGGGAACTGAAAGTATGACAAGAGCCCCATTTGTTATGGCTAAACCAGAAGTTAGTTTTCCAAGAGGAAATATTGCATTTTATGATACGACGATTGGTTGGCGTTTTGTAAATGAGCAGCTCAAGATGATGTATGGAACGGAGAGTATGCCAGAAACAGCGGAAAATATTGCTAGAAAGTATACTATTTCACGCGAAGCACAAGATCGTTTCGCCTATGAAAGCCAGATGAAGGCGAAAGCAGCGATCGAGGCTCGAAAGATAAAAGAGGAAATCATTCCGGTGAAAATGATTTGTAAAAAAGGGAATGAAATGACGTTTGATCATGACGAGCATCCACGTCCAGAAACAAGCCTAGAAAAATTATCACAATTGAAGCCGATTTTTGCAGATGGAACCGTTACAGCAGGCAATGCTTCAGGCATTAATGATGGGGCAGCTGCATTACTTCTCATGTCAGCAGAAAAGGCAAAGCAATTACAGCTGCACCCAATGGCTAAATACGTAGCTTCTGCAATCGCTGGCGTTCATCCTTCCATCATGGGAATTGGTCCAGTTTCTTCAACAGAAAAAGTATTAAAACGTACAGGAATCACTTTAGATGAAATTGATTTGATTGAAATAAATGAGGCATTTGCGTCCCAATCATTGGCCTGTATAAACGAACTGAATCTCAACAGGGAAAAAGTGAATGTCAATGGGGGTGCAATTGCCTTTGGTCATCCTCTAGGGGCAAGCGGTGCTCGTATTTTGACCACTCTTCTCTATGAAATGAGGAGGAGACAAGCGAAATACGGGCTTGCGACGATGTGTGTCGGTGTTGGGCAAGGCATCTCAACGATCGTAGAAAGAATATAAATTATAGTTAGTGGATTTTTTCCGTCAGTTTAAGAAATGGGGAATGAGGAATATTGAATACGAGATCGATGATTTTCACATTATATGGTGATTACATTTCCCATTATGGCAGCAAAATTTGGATAGGTAGCTTAATTCGGCTATTAAGTGAATTTGGACATAATGAACAAGCGGTAAGAGCGGCCATTTCCAGAATGAATAAGCAAGGCTGGGTTCAATCTGAGAAAATCGGTAATAAAAGTTATTATTCTCTTACAGAACAAGGACAAAAACGGATTGATGAAGCGGCAAAGCGAATTTTTAAGTTAGCACCAGAGAAATGGGATGGGAAATGGCGGATGCTGATGTATACGATTCCAGAGGAAATTCGGCATATCCGTGACGAATTAAGAAAGGAGCTTGTCTGGAGCGGCTTCGGCATGTTTTCTAACAGCTGCTGGATCTCGGCGAATAAGCTAGAGAAACAAACGTTCGATTTAATAAATAAATATCATATTCATCCATATGTTGATTTTTTCATTACAAAATATGAAGGACCACATGATAATAAAAGATTAGTAGCTAAAAGCTGGAATCTTGATGAAATAAACGAAAAATATGAAGAGTTCATTTCTGAATATAATAAAAAATATCTGATCGATAAACATAAAATTCAAAAAGGAAAGAAGTCGGATGCTGAATGCTTTGTCGAAAGGGCAAAACT
>JAEWDX010000250.1 GCA_023389895.1 Bacillota bacterium | reverse complement strand
CATACTACTAAATCATATTGTGAAATGGGACAAGATATGAGCAATTATAGAAAATCAGTAATTTACCATCTTCTCTTGAATAAAAATCCGAAAATAATCGCTCCGATTAATAAGCTAAACAAGATGATTGAAACAGTCAGATTACTTTGTGATTGTTTTGAATCCTGTCCTGCTCGCTGTTTATCCCCTATTGGAAAGGGCATATCTCCTTGATTATTCCACTCCATCTTAGGTTGCTCACCGTTATTAAAATTGGGTGGAACTCTACCCTGTTCTTCTTCTCCTCTATTCGGTGGCTCCATATTTCCATTCGGGAAATTTGGCGGCTCTTCTCCTAATTGCCCTTGCCACTCACCCATATCTTGAGGCATCATCATCCCACTATCAGTATCCGCTTCAACAACTAATTCTCCAGCTAGCTGTTTTTTTATTGATTCGGCTCTAAGCCGAGCAAATTCGGGTAAACTACTATTTCCTGAAACACCTGCTAAAAATTCTTCCGTTGTATAAAACTTAGTCGGATCTTTTTCAACATAAGGTAAAATTAAGTTTGATATTTCTGTGGTGATGGACTCAATACTTTCTTTTGTTAAAAACGTATTTGCAATTTCAGCAAGATATTGTTCATATTTTTCCCGATATTGATCAACGGATAATAAGGAGTTTAATAATGGTCGTTCTTGCAAGGTTGTCCCTGAAACAGGAGTTGTAATACTGAAATTAATATTCTCTTCATTCATTAAATCTCCAGTAGGAAAGCCTCCCATAAAATTACGATTTCCTCTATTCATTTCCATTCCTTCTTGATCATTACCGCCAGGTTGGAATCCTCCTCCTCTACCAACACCAAAACCACCGAATGCCATATTGTAATCCCATGGAATAATCGAAAACTTTCCATTTTGCTCATATAAATAATAGTTATGCTTCATTTGCCCTTGATAGCTATCAAGATTCACTAAAGCTGTATTTGCCGCAAAATATCGCAGCATTTCATCAATATCAAGATGTTCTTCAATATCTTCACCATTATTAATTGCCGCTAACATTTCAATCATTGCCGACTGATCGGAAGAATTTAGATTTGTTTTTAAATCTAGCCCACTATAATCTTTAATTTGATCACTAATCCATTTTAAATCACTGCCTGTTCCTTCTGGCTTATACAAATCACCTGTTTTATCCTCAAAATTTCTTGCAATAAATACTTCATCCACTTGTTCAACACCTAAATAAAGTCCCCATTCCTGTCCGTTTATTGTGACGTACATATACGAATTAGCTGGTGTAGGCAAGCCCATTTTATCCATCAATTGATAAGATAAATATTCCTTCATTTGAGTTGCATCACTAAAGTTATTATTCAAATTTAATTTTTTCAAACCAAATAATGATTGGTTGCTATTATAGTAATCAAAATCAAGTTTAAAGCTATAACGATCAGAATCTTCCATTCCTGCAACAGAAGTTAAGGACGAATTCCCTTTCGTTCGCAGTCCAACATTTTCTAGCGTTGTTCCATCAATCTCAATCGTTGCCTCGACATATTTCTCAGCAAGTGGATTATCGAGAAGAGATTGCCAATCGCTCTCATTAACAGTAATATCAACATTCTTTACTTTCGTTTGGTCAAACACTCTTTCTACAGATGAAGAGTCTAGTTGATCAGATTTCTGCTCTAATTTAGGCAAAACAGACAAGATGAGAATTAAGAGAACAAGCAAAAAAGCTAATGACCCGACAATATACCGATTTTTAATCATACTTCACCACTTCCATCAAGCAGTAAAATTGCCATCATAGCTCAACATAATCGCTGATTTCACACCGTCGATCTCTGTAAGATGATTAAGAAATGCTGCATGATTCTCTTTCACTCTAATTTCATATGTTATCTCAAGATCATTCCCTGGCATGACAGACTTTGACTTTAAACTATGCTTTTTTAATTGTTTGGAAAGGAGCTCTTCAATTGATTTTTCAATTGAAGTTTTTGAGTATTTTACAATGAGTAAGTAAGGATTTTCGATCGTAATCCGATTAACAAATAAAATAAGCACAAGACCGATCAAAATTGAACCGATAATGACAAGTGGGATAAAACCCGCTCCACAAAGAATTCCCGCAATAATCGACCAAAATAAATAAACAAGATCCATCGGGTCTTTTATCGGCGTTCTGAAACGAACGATTGAAAGAGCACCGACCATTCCTAGTGAGAGAAGAACATTTGAGGAAATTCCCATAATAATTAAGGCTGTTGCCATTGACATGACAATAAGTGAAATATTAAAGGAATGGGAATAAATCACCCCATTAAATGTCTTCTTATAAACAATATAAATAAAAAGCCCAACTGCAAATGCTACAAGCAGTCCAATAAGTGAATCTATTAGTGAAAAGCTCACTGTTTTTTCTAAAAAGCTAGATTTAAAAATATCATTAAATGTAAATCTGTCCATTCATCTATTCCTCCAGTTATCCATACATTCTACTAAGCTGGTATTTCGAGTAAGCATCTTTTCTTCGATCCGTAATTTGCAGAAGGCTGCGTATTACATCTGGTAAATATTCATCATATTTCACTTCAAGAATGACTAAATTCGGATCAAGTGCTTCTGCCATTCCAATATTCGGATTTAATAAATCATCGTTACGAAAGCTTGTTTTTATCGAGCTGTCAAAGGTTATTCTGACATTTCCATATTTATAAATAAACGCTTCCCTTTCATAATCAACGATTGTAATCGGCTTTAGTTGATATAAATTCATCTGCATATAAAGCTCCTGAATAAGTGGACGCTCATCCATTTCCATCCAACAGTAATTCCCCAACCTTATTTCTTCATATTCACTTACTGTTATTCGACATTTTTCTTTAAAGGTAAGGTTATTTCGTTTACTCTTTTTCTCAAAATTCAGATAATTTTTATTGTAGTCATAGAGTCTTACTCGATATTTATCACGATTCAGATAACCTTCCTTTTTCTCGTTTAAAATTTTGTTATGAAAGTTATCAAAGTAAATACTGCGAATTAAGTATTTGCCGTCCTTTTTAGCATGAGGATCCGAAACCATTAAATGTCTTAAATGGTTTCGAAGCAAATAACAATCCATTTTTGTAATCGCATGCTTTAACTCCCTTCGACCTTTCTTGCCTTGTTGACTATCAATACTCATTGCAGTCCATTCTCCCTCGATTTATGTTTCTCATTTCTCCATGTAGTTTATGATCTTGTACTCCTCATATTTCTCATCTAACCAATTTGCGTACTCCTCCTGCATTTTCGAATCGAGTAGTGTTAATTTAATTTCTTCCTCTACATCTTCAAAAACAGCCGCTTTTGCTTCCTGCTTATCCTCGAGCTTAATAATATGGTAGCCATATTCCGTTTTAACTGGTTCACTCAGTTCACCAATTTCTAATGCAAACACAGCATCTTCAAATTCTTGAACCATCTCTCCTCGACCGAACAAGCCTAAGTCCCCGCCAAATTCACGGCTATCTTCATCGGTTGAGTACTCTTTTACAAGTTCAGCAAAATCTTTGCCACCTGCTAATTTTTCGACGAGTTCCTTAGCCGTTTTCTCATCTTCTACTAAAATATGACTTGCTTGAACTTTTTCCTCCTCTGCAAAACCATCCTTATTTTCTTCAAAATAGGCTTCCATTTCTTCATCCGTAATGGAAATCCGTTTCTCAAGCAATTTTTCTAGTACTAAATTGGTTTGCATACTCTTTTCAATATCAGAGATATCGACGTTATACATTTCAAGCATTTGATTAAATGAGTCTTCTCCACCATATGAATCCATATATTCTGTCAATTCCTTGTCCAGTTCTTCCTTCGTCACACTAATATTTTCCTTTTTCGATTCTTTTTCAATAATTTTATCGGTAATTAATTTATCAACACCGTCAACTCCATATTGAGAAACGAGAAAATCATATAATTCATCCTTGCTAATTTTCTCTCCATTTACACTTGCTACGTATTCTGGCCTAGTAACAAAAGAAACTATGGCTATCAATAAAATGGCACCAACCGCTAATAAAAACAATTTTCTTTTCTGAAACATTTTATTCTCCTATTCAAAAGATTTATTGCCAGCCAATGTCACTTCGACTGATTTTAATTGACCTTGACGATAGAATTCGATTTTCACTTTGTCATCAATTTTATATTCTGTGTATAAAGATTTACGGAATTCAGTCGAATTATTGACTTTTTTTCCACCGATTGAGACAATAATGTCTTCTATTTGGAGACCAGCTTCTGCCGCAGATGAATTTGGTTCTACGGAAGTAATGATTGTTCCTTTTGTTAAGCTTTCAGGAAGCCTTTGCATATAGTATTGTGGTAGCTGCTCAAGATCTGCTAGGGCAACGCCTAAATACGGACGCATCACTTGACCATGATCCATAATTTCTTTAATGATTGTATTTACTTCATTGCTTGGAATGGCGAAACCTAGGCCTTCAACACCACTTTCAGCTATTTTTAAGCTATTAATTCCAACGAGCTCACCAGCCGTATTAATCAATGCTCCACCACTGTTTCCAGGATTAATTGCTGCATCGGTTTGAATAACATCGAAATTCCAATCTCCAGAAGATGTCGACACTTCAATTGAACGATTCACCCCACTGACAATTCCTTGTGTAACTGTTCTTGATAAATCAAGTCCTAGTGGATTTCCAATCGCTAATACTTGATCACCAGCCCTTAATTTAGAGGAATCCGCAAATGGTAAAACGGAGACAGAGCTATCATCTGCCATTTTGAGTACGGCAACATCGGTTAAAGCATCTGTGCCAATTAATTCAGCTTGAACCTTTTTGCCGTTTTGGAGCGATACTTCAACTTTTGTCGCATTTTCAATAACATGGTTGTTCGTGACGATATAGGCATTTCCATCTTGCCTTTTAAAAACAACACCTGAGCCAGAACCTTTTTCAGTTTCTTCATTAGTATTATGAAAAAAGTCTGAGCTGTTCTGATAGTTAACGATGCCAACAACACCTTTTGATGCCTCTTCAATTATGTCTGCCAACGATGATTTAGCTGATGATAATGTCTTCACTCCTAAGTCACTTGACTTATTCGCTGTTGTATTTTCTGAAACAGCTGCTTCATCTACATGATGAGTCGTTTCTGGCAAATAAGGCATTGCCGTGATAGTTAAGGCTGACCCAATCACACCAGCTGCGACCATTTTCATAAAGCCCATTACCTTTGTGCTTTTCCCTCCCCCATTTCGCTCCTGTTTCATTTCTGTATGTTGAAGTTGATTTTGATATTGATTTTGCTCATCCATTTTTATCCCTACCTTCTGTTCTTTTCTTTTACAAGACTTACTTTACAAGTCCAATGTGTCAGGAGGATGTCAAGAAAAAAAAGATTCCCACTCTTAAAGGAACCGTCTAAAAAGTCCTTTCTGGATTTGTCCAAACTAAAAACCCAAGAATGTTGATACAACAACATCCTTGGGTTTCTTTTTTACCAATTTAAACTAAAAAACTACTTTTCGGGCAGCTATTTTCTTAAAACATTATTAGGTGCGATTAGCGCAGTTGCGTGACTGAATCTCAGGGGTTCTTCTCGCTCTGACACGATTACCGACTTTAGCAATTATTGCTTGATTTTTGGTAAGCTCAATCTGAATACCGTTCCTAATGAAGAACTTTCAAGAAGCTGCAAATCTCCACCGAGCGATTGGGCAATCATTTTGCTTAATGGCAAGCCGAGACCGAGTCCTCTCACTTTGTATTTCTTCTCCTCGCCACGGAAAAAACGTTCGAAAATAAGACTTTGTTCTTCTTGTTTTATCCCCGGGCCAGTATCCTTTATATCAATCAAAATTTTTTCGGGTTTTTCTAGTAAGACAACCGTAATTTTTCCATATCCATTGATCGCCTGTTTCGCATTATTAAGCAGGTTCGTGATAATTTGCTCCAATCTAATTGGATCTACCTCCACATTTACGTTTTTTCGAAGCTGAATGAAAGAAACTTCAATTTCGCTGTCTTCCTGGAGAATTTTCCATTGATGGATGTACTCTCCGACCAGCTCATTAATAGCATGAATTTCATTTGTAACTGGGATCGCATTCGCAGCAAACGAATTAAAGGCAAGCAAATCTTCAACCATTTTCTTCATTTTTGTTGTTTCTTTTAAAGAAAGCTCTAAAAACTCCTTCGCATCCGCTCCTGTAACAACCTCATCATTAAGCGCCTGTAGAAGCCCGCTTATTGATGTGACTGGTGTTTTCAACTCATGTGTCACTCCAGCAAGCAACTCTGTCCGGAGGGATTCAAGTTTTTCAAGACGTGTGGCCATCTCTTTAAATGAAGAAACTAGCTCATATACTTCCTGCTCCTTAATATCTTCTGGAAGATTGAGTTGATAGTCTCCTTCCTGCACTTGTTTCGCCGCCCTAGCTACATCTTTAATCGGATTTGAAAGACGACGTGAAAGATAGTAGATGGCAGCCCAGCCAAGAATAGCTAAACTAATTAACATAATAGCTAGTTGCCGATATTCTTGATTCACTTCTGTTAAATTGTTTTCTTTCTCAACGACTACAACCCACCCTAAAGAAACATATTGTGTTTCAATTGGTGATTTGACAATATAGAAGTTACCATTCTCATTTTCAATCTTTAGTTTCTGAACATTTTTCTCATTTTGAAGAATGGCAATTGGAAACTGCCTGAATATCCGCTCAGGTGCTCGATTGCTTGAAAGGATCATTCCATTCGTATCAACAATATAAATATACGGATCACCCATCATTGTTGATTTTCCACGCTCAGTAATGGTTCCAGGAAGTTCATCTCTTGAAATCGGTCGCCCCTCACTTAAATCAACAAGCCGATTCGCAATTTCCTCTGCCATTAGTTTTGTCATATTTAACCGATGTTCAAGCGTCGTATGGCGAATCCATAATGCTGAAATAATCGCGATGACAAATAAGCCAATACATAAGGTAATTAAGTAGCGGCTTGTCCAATAACGTAATAATGATACACGCTTACCTTTTTTTGTATACACAGAATTGATACCCCAATCCACGAAGCGTTTTAATTTCTCCCTCGGAAGCTGGCCAATGTTGGAGAGATTTCCTCAATCTTTTTATCGCTAAATCAACTGCTCGATCACTTCCATCGTATTCAAAACCCCATACATGCTCAATCAGCTGCTCCCTTGAAAATGTTTGATTTGGATTGTCAGCTAAAAATAAGAGCAAGGATAAATCTCGTGGGGTCAATTCAACTTCCTCATTATCTATTTTAACATTATGTGATTTCTGATCAATTTGTAATGTCCCAAAGTATTTAATTGATTCAGTATCTATTTGTGAGCGTCTTAAAACAGCATGGACACGGGCGACAACCTCATCGGCAATAAATGGCTTTGAAATATAATCATCCGCTCCATTATTTAAGCCTGCAAGCTTATAATTCACATCACCTAAAGCGGTTAACATAATGACGGGACAGTTACTTTCGTTGCGAATCTCCTTTAAGATTGTCCATCCATCCTTTCCTGGCAGCATCACATCAAGAAGAACAAGATCAGGATTCGTTTGAATAAATTTGCCCATTACTTCATTTCCATTAAAAACTTGTTCAGTCTTAAAATTAGCTTTCTGTAGATACACCTTTAGCACTTGGCTAATTGAAAGCTCATCCTCCACAATTAAGATCGTTTTCATTTGCACATCTCCTCCATTAAGCAACAAGAGTTATCGCAGATTAATGGGCGAGCAAACTCCCACAAATTAAATTTATCCCACATCAACGAGCTGTAAAACCCCCACTGATTGAGTTTCACTTTATAACTTTAATAAAAACCCCAACTAGGAATGTTGGAGCTAAAGATATGATAAATATATCAAATAAATATGTCAGGAGGATGTCGAATAAGAGGTTTTTACTTATTGAATTTTGTTAACAAAACATTCATATGCACTAACCTTTATCATCTGGAATCACCTATACTATCATGATCGCTTAATCTATAATCAAGGCGCATGGATTTTTCACCCTTTCACAAATGGAGGGCATGGAAAAAAATATGAGATTTCCGATACAAATATGAAGCATGAAGAATTTTTCAACATCATTGCTACTATTCTAAACAATTGAACGATGTGTTAAGGCTGTCCATCGTTAAAAAGGAAGAAGCTTCAAGCTAGGGGCTTCTAATATCACAAAAATTAGACGAACCTACTAGATATAGATCACTCATCTTATAAAATTTCCTTTGCAACAAATCTATCTCCATGATACCTTTTACTTATGCAAAAAAGGAGGAATAGATTTTGAATGCAAAGGCTTTTTCAATTGCAGCCTTCACGGTCATCATTTGGGGCTGTTCGTTTGCAGCAATCCGTGCTGCTTTACAAGGAGGCTACTCTGCGGGACATTTAGTTCTCGTGCGTTATTTAATTGCCTCAACAGTCTTTATTGTTCTAGCTCTCTGGCCAGGAGTTAAGTTTCGATTACCTAGAAAAAAGGATATGCTTAGAATTGTTATCATCGGATTAATTGGAATTACTGTTTATCATATAGGCGTTACATTTGGTGAACTTACTGTTTCATCTGGTACGACAGGAATGCTAATCGGTTCAGGACCTGTTTTCACCGCGATCATTGCCGTCATTGTTTTGAAGGAGAAACTCGGTACGACTGGATGGATTGGATTAGGAATTGGATTTGCTGGCATTGTTGTGATTACTTTAGGAACGGCAGGAACCTCCTTCCAAATTTCTGAAGGTACTTTTTTCATTTTAATAGCGGCATTTGCTACATCGATTCTCTTTGTATTTCAAAAGCCGCTTCTTGAACATTATAGCGCAATCGAATTAACTGCCTATATCACATGGGTCGGTAC
>JAEWDX010000011.1 GCA_023389895.1 Bacillota bacterium | reverse complement strand
TTTAACTGTGCTAAACTCTTAATTCTTTTTGACCTTTTATAATAATCTTGAAGGGATTTTTTGAAGCGTTCGATGCGAAATGGCTTTACTAAATAGTCGACTGCACCTAATCTCATCACTTCCTGTATCGTCACGGCGTCACGAGCAGCTGTGATCATAACGATATCGCATGGCAGTCGATCTGAGCGGATTTTCATTAATATTTCCATCCCGGATATATCTTGTAAATACATATCGAGTAAGACTAGATTAGGACTTAGCTCTTCAATCTGCATTAATGCATCTTTTCCATTCATTGCTGAGCCAATAAGTGTGAATCCATTCACCTTTTCTAAGAAAGCTTTTGTTACTTCTAATACCATTGGATCATCCTCAACAATAAATACAGTAATCTTACTCATTTTTTTCAACTCCTCCAATTTTTATCCTAATGGTTGTTCCTAAATTAGAGTGAGAGTCTACTGTTATGTCGCCATTATTCGCTTCCACAATTTGTTTTATTAGGGCGAGACCGATTCCTCTTCCTTCTTTTTTCTTCGTGCTATATCCATATTCAAATATCGGTGCTACATCTGTAATGCCATTCCCATTATCCTGAACTTTCAAATATAGTGAATCTCTATCCCCCTTAATTAATAGATTCACAATGCGGTCATCTTTTTCTAAACAAGCTTCCATAGCATTATCTATTAAATTTCCAATCATCGTTACAAGATCCCCACTAGAAAGTCCATAAATAATCTCCGATAAAGATGAAGCTTCAGATATCGTAAGAGATATGCCCAACTCCTTCGCTCGAGATCTTTTTCCTAAAAGAAGGCCAAGAACAGAATAATCTGAAATATAATCCTTTAAAAATTGCATAACAGTCTGTTCGTCCGAAATTTCATCGACAATCATATTTAAAGCATCATCTGCTCTCTCTATTTGAATTAGGCCAGCAATACTATGCAATTTATTCATATATTCGTGATTTTGGGCACGCAAAGTATCAACAAGTGTTTTGATTCCTGTCAATTCTTCAGCAAGTCTATTCGCTTCTTGCCGGTTTGTCATCATGATGAGTGAACCAGCTGGCCGATCTTGAATAATAATCGGACATACTTTAACTAAATACATAACATCACGGCAAAGTAATTGCCGATGCACCTCTTCATTTCTTTTTAGCTCCATCGAAAGCCAAGTATCTGGAAATAATTCACTTAATCCCATTTTATTGCCGAAGAAGTTCGTATACTGTTTGGCTAGCCGATTCATAAAAATAATATTATGCTCTGCATCAGTTGCTAATACTCCGATATCCATTGCTTGCATCATACTCGAGCGTTCTTCTACAAGACGTGCAATTTCATAAGGTTCAAGATTTAAAGTTTGTTTTTTTAAATGATTTCCGATGAAAAATGAACCGATAATCCCGATTAATAAACCCCAAAATAAAGAAAGTAGCATATCCTTACGATAATTTAAAATCAAGCTCTGAAAGGTTGGTGACATAATTCCAACTGTAACAACCCCAACCTGTTTAACACCTTCATCATTCATAATCGGAACAAATGCACGTATAGCGTAGCCAAGCACACCATGTGCTTTAGAAATATATTCATGCTCCGATAATGAAGCCTGCTCATCTCCTCCTTCAAACACAGTGCCAATTTTGCTTTGTGAAGGATGAGAATAACGAATTCGTTCCATATCGAAAATAACAATATAATCAACATCGGTTGCTAAGCGAACCCTTTCTGCCATTGGCTGGATGACTTCTGCTCCGTCTTCTTTGCCAACGAACAATTTAACCTCAGGCAATTGTGCGACTGTTCTAGCGATTGCAATTGCCCGTGCACCGATCTCCTTTTCGAAAGCGCCAGAAATATTATAAATCATCATCCAGCCACTTGTACCAACAGAAAAAACGACAAGAACAAATGAAAAAATAAACATTTTCATTCTCAACGAAATTTTATTCATTTTTCAAACTCCAACCAATTTAATAGAAAATCTCATTCCTTTTTGTATTATAACAGTTCTATTCTGTTATATATCTCTTATATTATAAAAGAGATTTTTACTTTTTGGTATCATTATTATTGATTTTACCGAAAAATTCGACTATTTTCTACAATATCATCATATCTTCTTCCATAAAAAAGGTATAAAACATCCTTATTCATCACAAACTATGGAAAAATAATCGAGGTGAATGGTTATGGGTTTACTAAATACATTCAATGAATGGAGAATAACACGCAATGAAAATCGCTTATCGAAAATGCGTGAGGAAAATAAATGCCCTGATTGCTATGGAAGAGGATTTCTCGTATACCCTGCTACTGAATATGCATTCTACGGTAATCTTGATTGCCCAGGCTGTGATGGAAGTGGACAATATACTGATTGGGAGAACCTCTCTAATACAGAAAATGAATAGGGGAATTTCAGCTTAACTTTTAAGCTAGAAAAAGCAAAAAGTCTGAAAATCATATAAATTTTCAGACTATTCTTCCGTATAATATGTAAAGCCAATAGCTCCAACACCAGTATGTGTACTTACGATTGGAGTTGTATACTCAATTTCAAACTCATGGGAAATTTCACTGATTGCTGTTTTTAACTGTGTAGCAAGGTCCATTCCACCTGCATGTGTCAATCCGACAGCTTTAATTGTTTTTCCCATCGTATCTTCCTTAAACTGTTTCGCAAGATATTTAACAGCCTGTGCATGACTTCTAACTTTAGCAACAGGTGTATAGATGCCATCCTCAAGAGAAGCAATTGGTTTAATTTTTAATAAGGAGCCAATTAACCCCGTCCCTTTGCCGATCCTTCCTCCTTTAATTAAATTTTCAAGCGTATCAACTACGATATATAATTTCGTTTTACGACGAACTGCTTCTAATCTAGTTAAGATTTCCTCCATCGCTTTGCCTTCTTGCGCCATCTTTGCAGCTTCAAGCACTTGAAAAGCAAGTCCCCTTGAAATAAAACCTGAATCGATGACAATTACCTTTGAGTTTGACATTTCCGCAGCTGATTGAGCAGTTTGGACAGTGCCACTTAATTCCTTTGTTAGATGAATCGATAAAATCTCGGTGCCCTCTTCATTTAAACGATTGTATGTCTCAACAAATACTCCCACTGAGGGCTGAGAGCTTTTTGGCAACTCCTCCGACAATTCCATCATCTCAATAAATTCACTTGGAGTAATATCTACCCCATCAGCATAAGAGTTATCATTAATGTGAATGGTTAATGGAACAATCTCTATTTCATACTGCTCAATCTCTTCTTTAGAAAGATCAACCGTTGAATCGGTTACAATTTTTATCCTTGCCAAAATGTCACACCCTTTTATCCTCTTATATTAAATAAACATTCTAAATAGATAATATGTAAAATGTTCAATATCTTTATTTTATCACTTGAATATAAAAACCTCTATCATAATTCTTTTATCATAAAAATTTTAATAGCCGCTGAAATCGATTCGCTTTTATTGCGTACACTTCCAAACTACTTTATGATATGTTTATCCTTTAAAAAGTTAAAGAAAGGAGACTTCTAATGTTCCCATTTATTAATGAAAGAAATGGTGTTTTTCCTGCTGTTTGTTCACTTGATTGCCCTGATCAATGTGGTCTCCTACTTCATAAAGAAAATGGAAGAATCATTAAAGTTGAAGGGGATCCGAATCACCCTGTAACACAAGGGAATATCTGTAATAAAGTTCGAAATATGACGAATAGAATTTATGACGAAAAGCGCCTTAGATTCCCGATGAAAAGGATCGGAAAAAAGGGAGAAGGAAAATTCGAACGAATTAGTTGGAATGAAGCAATTAAAACAATAACAGATAAATGGAAAGAACTGCTCAAAACAGCTGGCCCCGAAAGTATTCTCCCTTATCATTTTTATGGAAATATGGGGAATTTAAATGCTGCTGGAATGGGCGGACGCTTCTTTCATCGTCTTGGCGCCTCCATTCTTGATGAAACAATCTGTCAATCTGCAGGAACAACTGGCTATAAATATACGATGGGCGGGAATTTAGGAACAGATCCCGAAGATACAATCCATGCAAAATTAATTATTCTCTGGGGGATTAACGCAGTCAGCACGAATATGCATCAAATTGCTTTCGCTCAAAAAGCGCGAAAAAATGGAGCAAAAATCATCGTCATTGATGCTCATAAAAATCAAACTGGGAAATTTGCTGATTGGTTTATTCCCATTCTACCAGGATCAGATGGTGCCCTGGCACTTGGAATCATGCATATATTATTTGCCGAGAACATGGTTTCTAATGTATTCCTGGAAGAATATACGGTAGGTCACGAAAAACTACGTGAACATGTCATTCAATATGATCCACTCACCATTTCAAAAATTACCGGTGTATCAATTGATGATTTATATAAGCTTGCTCGTATGTATGGAGAAATAAGCCCATCATTCATTCGCATCGGCAATGGACTTCAGCATCATGATAATGGTGGTATGAACACAAGAACGATAGCTTGCCTGCCAGCCTTAACTGGTCAATGGCTATTGAAAGGTGGTGGAGCGAACAAAGCGAATTCAGGCTTCCTTTCACATAATGATGATAAGCTACAGCGACCAGATCTACTTAAAAACCCAAACACTCGAATCATTAACATGAATCAACTTGGGAAAGCATTGCTCGAAATGACACCACCGATAAAATCAATGTTTGTGTACAATAGTAATCCTGCTCTTTGTGCCCCTGAAGGAAATAAGGTAAGAGCTGGACTAGAAAGAGAGGATCTTTTTCTAATTGTTCATGATTTATTTTTAACAGAGACAGCAGAATACGCAGATATAATTCTTCCTGCTACCTCTTCATATGAAAATAGAGATTTTTATTCATCATACTGGCACCATTATATACAAATTCAACAGCCTGTGATCGCTCCATTCGAAGAGTCAAAATCAAATGTTGATGTCTTTCGATTATTAGCTAAAGGAATGGACTTTCAAGAATCACTATTTAATGATTCAGAGGCTGAAATGATCGCTGAGGCACTTAATAATCCTAGTAATCCTTATTTAAATGAAATCACATACGAAAAATTGGTAGAAAAGCAATTTGTGAAAGCGAATATTAGACCGTTGTTCCCCGGAAAACTACCGACTCTAAGCGGAAAAATTGAACTATACTCAAAAAAAATGCTAGACAACGGCTATCATCCATTGCCAACGTATATTCCACTTAAGGAAGATGGAGATTTTCCATTCTTGTTTATACCTGGACCAAATCATAATTTCTTAAATTCAACTTTTTCTAAAACAAATAAGCATATTTCACTCGAAAAAGAGCCACGATTATTTATAAACGAGGATGATGCCTCTTCACTTAAGATCGAGAATGGGGAGAAAGTTCGTATTTGGAATGAGCGTGGAGAATGCGAATTAACTGTATCTATCGGTGATTCCGTATTACCTGGAGTCGTCGTGAGTCAAGGTCTTTGGGCGAAAATGGATGGCACGAAACGAATGGTCAATTCTTTAACCCCTGATCGCCTTTCTGATATGGGTGGAGGTGCTACCTTTTTTTCAGGTCGTGTGCAGATAGAAAAAATATAGCGAGCAAAAACCTTGTATGAAAAAGAGGTTGACCCTGTCGAAGTCAACCTCTTTTTCTATCACATTTAATATTCATTCATCATGGAAAAGGACTTTTAATCCCTTATTTATTGCCGGTTGCATTATTTTTCATTTGTCGCTTGCTGTTTATTCATAAAGTGAATAATAAACGTAATTACGAAAGCTAAAATAAGGATGGCAAAGAAAATCATATGGTTTAATTCAAAGCCGAACACGCTCGCAAACATTTTCGCCGCAATAATGGCAATTAATACAAATGCAGTATTTTCTAATTCAGGGACCTTATCGATTAGCACAAGAAAGAATTTCGCAACCGTCCTCATCATTAATATTCCAAGCATTCCACCGATTAGTAAAATCCAAACCTTTTCTGATACAGCAAAGGCTGCCAAAATACTATCGACAGAAAATGCTAAATCCATTAATTCAACAGAAATAACCGTTCCCCAGAAAATACCAAAGGTCCGGATAAGCCAACTATTCTTTTTTACACCTTCAGTTTCACTTTCTTCCTCACCAATCCAGAAATGCTTAATAACAAGCCAAGCTAAATAGGCAGCACCGATAACTTTAATCCACCAAAACTTAATTAAGATCATCCCTAGACCAATAAAGACAAAACGAAAGAAGTAAGCACCAAACAGGCCATACGTTAATGCCTTTTTCCTTTTTTCCTCTGGCAAATGCTTAACCATTATCGCTAAAACTAATGCATTATCAGCTGATAGCAGCCCTTCCAAAATAACTAAAGATCCAATATATCCCCAAGAAACAGGATCTGATAAAACTTCCACCCACATTTGCCAATCAAAAAACGAAGCATATGTGTCCAACAAATGATTAAGTAATTCCACAAAAAAGACTCCTTTTACAATTGCGATTAATAGTATCATTTTTTTATAAAAATAATTATACTGCTATATAAACTAATTCGCTACTCTAACGCAATTATTTTTTAGCTACTGAATGAATACATATTCATAAGACTTCCCTATTAGAGGTTCCCCATTCACCTCCCATTACATTTCAGTGAATCTTCAAATAATTAACACTTACAGCCAATAAAACGCCTGATTCTCAGTTAATATAAGAATCAGGCATGTAATAAAATACTAAATTTTAAATTGTGTCATCATCTTTTCCAAATCATTACTAAGCTTCGATAGTTCAACTGCATCATTAGAAATTTGAACGGCACTAGCAGCTTGTTGTTCAGATGCTGCACTTACCTCCTCCGCACTGGCTGATGATTGCTCCGTAACTGCTGAAATACTTTCCATATTTTCAGATATACTCATACTAATTTCTTCTAAATTACGGATCGAATTATTCGTCTTTCCAATTTGATTAGATGTTATCATTACATTTCTTGATATCTCTGTAAATGCCTGACCAGATTGAATGACAGCCTTCAAGCCTTCATCAACAACATTTGATCGCTGTTCAATCGACTGAACTGCACGATTACTTTCATTTTGAGTTTCTGATATCATATCGGCAATTCGAACAGCTGAGTTATTTGTTTCACTTGCTAGCTTCCTAACTTCTTCCGCAACTACCGCAAAACCTTTCCCTGCATCACCAGCACGTGCTGCCTCAATGGATGCATTTAAAGCAAGTAAATTTGTTTGTTCTGCAATTCTCGTAATCATTTCAATTACTTTGCCAATCTCAGTTGATCGCTTATCAACAAGTTTAATAATTTCTGCCGTTTCTTGTACTTGATTATTTGCCTCACGAATGGAATCAATCGCTTGATTTACTAGAATCTCTCCTTTTTCAGAGAGTATCTTGCTTTGCAAGGATGTTTCATTGACTTCGCTTGCAAACTTACTTAAATCAGTCAGCGTATTACTCATATGTTGAACTTTATCCGTAACACTTGAAACTGAATTTACAATATCCGAGGTACCTGTCGCTAATTCATTAATTGCGATCGCAACCTGTTCAGCTGACTGCTTTGTTTCTTCACTTGAATTCACGAGAGTTGTTGAGGAGTGCTTCACATGATCTGAAACTACATTAATTTGTCCTAAAATATTCTGCATTCCCGAAATCATCTTGTTAAAATTCGCTCCTAAAATGCCAATTTCATCTCTCGCCTCATGTTCAATCGCTAATGTTAAATCACCTTTTGCCACCGCTGTTGTTAAATTGCTCATTCGCTGGATTGGTTTTACCAGTCGTGATGAGAAAAGGATAACAATTAAAATGGTAAACATTAAAATAATACCACTAGTCACAAAAGAAAGCTTTGCTAAATAGGATAGCTCACTTGTTGCTTCTGCAACAGGAACTGTAATCAGTAAGATCCACTGATTACTTTCTAATTGTTTATAAAAAGTAAATCTCTCTTCCTCATGAAATTTATAACGTGTCATTCCTGAATTCTTCTTTTTAGCTTCTTCATAAGCTTCTGCCAATTGTGGAATGCCAATCTCATTTACTGTTTTTTTGAATTCTATCTCCTTGTTAGGATGTCCAATAAACAAGCCATCTTCTTGCGTTATTGAAGCATATCCTGTTTCTCCAATTTTCACGCTCGAAACTAATGACTGCAAACTCTCGATTGGAAACGTCCCTCCAAAAACACCAATAACCTCTCCATTTGCATTTTTTGCAGGCACTGCGAAAACAATTGTCGTCGAATTATCTACTTTACTAATAACCGGATCAGAAATTGCAAAGCTCGCTCCCGACATAATTTTTTGAAAATAATCTCGGTCAGTTATGTTTGCATTTTTATTCATAGAAGTAATTGTATTTCCTTTCCGATCTGAAATTATTAAGACCGAATAATCAGAATAATCTTTAGAGATTCTATTGATATACTTCTGCTGTTCTTCTTTATCATCATTCATAATGTCAGAGCTTTGCGCTAAACCGGTTAATCTCTCAATATGAATTTTGAAAATATCATCTAATTTTCCTTGCACTTTATCTAAATTTGTTAATGAATATCTTTGAAAGTCAGCCTCTAAAAATCCCTTTGCCTTATTA
>JAEWDX010000327.1 GCA_023389895.1 Bacillota bacterium | reverse complement strand
TGAAAAAAGTAATAATTGATGATTCTTTATATTTTTAATGATTTTTTTACAGATTGCTATGCCTGTGACGATCATGGCAATAGAACACAATAAGTAATATACAGGAAAAATCGTAATAATTTGCTGGGGTAATAAGAAGAACATAGTAGCTGCGGCCATTCCTAAACTTACAAGCCTATAAAAAGGAAATATTCTCCGCCAATACGGAAGTTCCTTATGATCTACACACTGCAATAATGCATAGAGCCCAACAACAAGGAGTGCATTTGTCAAACGAAAATCCCATACATATCGGATCTCGAAAAACTGATGAAATAATTTCTCATCACTGCTTAGCAGGCTTGTAATCGTAATACAAAATGTAAGCAAAGAAAAATAGAGCAGTTTTTTTTCACGATTTCCTAAAAAGAACAAAATAAAAGCATAGACAGAGTGCAGCAAATAAATGATTACGGCAATTAGCTGCATAGAAGAGGAGCGTTTCATATCTTTCAAAACCGCTGCTTCTGTACCGAATTTAATCGAACGAATAATGCCGCTATTTCGCACATCAACATAATTCGCCGCCTGCACAACAATTTCAATAACCCCATTTTCGTCAGCGGTGAACGACGCTGAATAAGGTGAATTTTTCGCGACATATTCATCTTTTGTTTCGGCAACTTGTCCGGACTTAGCTAATAATCGTCCATTTACATATACCTCTGATGCACTTCGAATGCTTGATACACGAATGCTATAAGTCAAATCCTGATCAGGATTAACATAAAGGCGCAGGCGATATGACGCAAAGCCAAATGGAGCAGGATCTTCAGGATGTAGCGCTTCATTCCACTGTCCTGGAACTTGAATGAACTGTGGAATCTCCTTCACTTCTTCTCCTGTCATAAGCAACTTGTTGGGAAATATTTCCCAATCGCCATTAAGTAAAAGAATTTCATCAGCCTCCGTATCCCAATGACGCAAATCTAATTGCCCACGTTCAATCATTATTTGCTTCCTATTCCAAAACTCTTCCATCCAGAAAAACCTGATACTGGATAAAACAACTACAAAAAATATAAGTGATACAATCAAATAACGATTCTTCATATAGTTATTTGGCGATTTATCCGCCAAAAAGAACCCCTCTCATCGCAAATATTGTTTAGCTTGATTATACATGATTGATAAATATACATATACAAATTCTAGGAGAATGCTTATAATAATACTAACTAACCTAGAAAAAGCTTAGTAGAATTCGATGCTTCCATGAAAAAATGCAAAATATAGTAGAAAGGAGGGAACAAGATAATGGAGAATGAGATTCTGAAGGCAATTAGTGGATTAGGGCATAAGCTGGATAAATTCGAGGAAAAAATTGAAAAAAGATTTGAGAATATTGATCAAAAATTCGAGGCGATCGATCAGCGATTCGTTGCTATTGAGCATCGGCTAGATGGGATGGATCAACGGTTCATTGCTATTGAGCATCGGCTAGATGGGATGGATCAACAGTTCATTGCTATTGAGCATCGGCTAGATGGGATAGATCAACGGTTCATTGCTATTGAGCATCGGCTAGATGGGATAGATCAGAAATTCGTTGCTATGGATTCGCGATTTGATACTCTCGAAAGAAACATCGAAGCACATAGACATGAAACTGCTTATTATTTTGGAAAACTTGAAATGAAATTAGATAACGCTATAACAGAATCTAGAGGTGAAATAAAGGTACTAGACGAACGAGTAACACGATTAGAAAATGTGGTAGGTTCAACTAAAGGTCTCTAATGGCAATAGCCTTTTAACACATATGAACCAGCATTGTTTTCCTATAATCTACCGATTCATCTTTATCTCCGCGCTATCGCTGAACATAACAATTCTTCAACAAAAAACTTTCCAAATCCATTACACAATATATTTCTTGAACAATTCTAGTATCCAGCGGCAAAGAAATTTTCACTTCCTTAATATTGACTGTTTAATTGAAAATGATTATCATTTCTTTATTACAGCAATTTATTGAAAGTGAGGATAAAACTCATGAGCCATTTTCGAATAACTTCTGAATATACAAAAATAGCATATGACATTGAAGTCTACATTCCAGAAACAGAGCCACCTAGTGATGGTTTCCCTATTTACTATGTATTAGACGGCCTTTATTATTTCTCATTTGTTCGTGATGTTATACGCATTCAACAGCTAAACGGAAGCAAGACTAAAGTCGCCCCTGCTATCGTTATTGGCATTTGTCATAAGCAAGAAGAAATGCGCGAACAACGCTTTATTGATTTTACCGCTCTCAGTGAAAAATTAATCGTACCTGATCATGCAAAAGGGAAATTACCTAAGGGATATGGTGGGGCAGAACAATTTATAAAATTTATTGAGCTAGAGTTAAAGCCTCATATTGAAAAACAATATCCTGTGGATCTTAAAGCACAAAATCTATTTGGGCATTCACTCGGCGGCTACTTTGCATTATGGTGTTTATTTACTTATCCTACTGCCTTTCATAACTATATTGCCATTAGTCCCTCAGTTTGGTGGAATGATGAAGAACTTCTAAACATGGGTAGACTCTTTTTCGAAAATGGGGCAAATAATCGGAAAAACCACGTGTTCATCGCGGTTGGTGGACATGAAGGATTTATGGTTAATGGCGCAGAAAAAATCGGGGCATTGCTTAATAACAATCATTTAAATATGGAAATTTATATCGCCCCTGATGAAAATCATGCTTCCGTTGTACCAACTGTAGTAAGCCGAGCCGCTCGATTTTGTTCTAAAGCTCATAATTAATGGTAGCTTTAACCGACAGTTGTGCAGAATTCCAAAAGTCAATTGATGCAAAAATAGAATAGTAAAAGCGAAGGAATTAAGTAGGCTAACAAATTCCTTCGCTTTTTTTAATTTATCCTTTATTAAAATGAAACGGAATGAATGACTGCTTTGTCAAAGTAAGTGAAAGGGCTGAAAGGAGGAGCATGATGAATGAACAACAAAGGGATCAGCTGCTGATAGAAGCAATGAACGATTATGGTACATACTTAAAACAACTAATCTATGGAATGACGAAGGACTATGCGAAGAGCGAGGATATTTTGCAGGATGTTTTCATTAAATTTTATTTATCACTCGATCGTTTTCGCTTTCATTCTTCCGTGAAAACATTTTTATATCGAATTGCACTAAATGAATGTCGGAATTATTTTCGGAGCTGGAGCTATCGAAAGCTTGTATTTAAGCGCTTTTCAGAACCAGAACCGACAGCGAATAATTCGGTTCTTCAAACGGTAATTGCAAAAGAAGAACGAGAATATTCATTGAAAATCCTTGATACACTACCCATTAAATATCGAGAGGTTCTATGGCTCTATTATTTTGCAGAGTTTTCAACAGAGGAAATTGCGCAAACTCTCGAAATATCTGTAAACACGGTAAAAACAAGACTAGCGCGTGGTCGTCAGCGCGCAAAGCTTATTATTGAGGAGGAGAATAATGAATAAGAACGAGCTGAAATCATTGTTTATGGCTGAAATACCTCATGATTTTGAAATGGCGGTTTTTGAAAAGCAGCAGATTCTTCAAAGGGTAAAAAGGAAACAGAAAAAAGCGTGGATAAAGCCAACCATTTTAACAGCCGTGTTTACCTTCTTAATCATGGTTACTGGAATTCCTCTTTTCCAATACATTTCTGACGAGCAAAAATTAAGCAGCTTTATTGAAAATAAATTAATCATTCCCATAACATTAAAGAAGGAAAGTTATCCGAACCTCATCAATAGTACTTATATTTCGGAGACGAATGAACTCATTTTTACAGATGGCTTTCAATTCTTCAGCTATAATCCCGGCACTGATGAGAAAGTAGCCTTGACACGTCGGGCTGAGGCAGCTGTTTATTATGATTATGCAGCCAATGACCACTGGCTTATTTGGGACAATCCACATAATTCAAGCTTGTTCATTTTAAATCGTGAAACTGGCGATTTAAAAGAAATCGCCAATACTTATGTTGCGGGCATTAGCATCCATAAGAATAAAGCGACATTCATTCAAATGTCAGGTGAAGGTATTGAATATCCAACAGATGTCATTTTAGATTTACAGACGATGGATAAAACAATGTTCCCTTCCGATGAATTTTCAGAAGGAGCAGATACCCTTGCGATTATAAGAGATGATTTATTCATCACATCGGAAAAAAATAATGGAAATGTCGACATTCTTACTTATGACCTTAGTAATCATAATCAAGTACAAAAATATACCGTGCCATTTGATACCGTGACATATATGCTTTATGATCGCGAGAAAATCTATGGACTATTTATAAGTGGCGATGAAACGACAGTTGGCTATATCGATTTACTCACAGGCGATTTTGTGAAATTAGCAAATACGCCTGCCTATGCGATGGCCGTATATGGTGATTACCTCGCTCTTTCTGTCGAGATGAATGCATCTGATACAGTAAAGCTCTATCAAATTCATGCCAATACATTGAAACCGTTAAAAACCTTAAATGTCTTTTCCGAACGACTTGTCAAACCACGATTTACAATAGATGGCAAGCTTATTGTGAACGGAGAAAACAAGCAGCATACGATGTATGTCATTGATATGGAAAAAATACAGCCATAACACAAACAATGAGGGCATTCTATAGGAAGAAATTCCGACTATAGAATGCCTTTCTATCTAGGGTAGGTAATTTTTCATTAGCAAATGGCGAAAATGGATCGTATATAATAGATTTACAATATGCTTACGAGTAAGGGGTGTCTAATATGTATGAGTTAAAAACGAAGGAAAATGAAAACAGTGTCATTGAGTTTATTGAAAATGTTGAAAACCCACGAAAGAAAGAGGATGCTTACCGCTTGTTAGATATCTTCTCAGAAACTACTGGCTATCAAGCAAAAATGTGGGGACCGAGCATTATTGGATTTGGAGCGTATCATTATAAATATTCATCTGGTCATGAGGGAGATGCTCCTTTAGTAGGCTTTTCACCGCGCAAGGCAAAAGTCAGCCTTTATTTTGCCCCAGGAGAAAGTGAAAGAGAAAAATTATTAGAGAAGTTTGGAAAGCACACAAGGGGAAAAGGCTGTGTCTATATTAATAAATTAGCCGATGTGGATGTAGAGACTTTGAAAGAATTAATTTTCCAATCAATAAAACATTTAAGAGAAATGTATCCTGAGAAGGAATAAAAATTCATGCCTGTCTACCCATTAAATATTTAGTGGTGACAGGCACGAATTTTTATAATTGAATAGATTCAGTTGGTTGAAAGATCTTATTTACCACATTATCAGTTACATCCGAAACATGCTGATACTCATAATTTGGTGATTGATCACGTTCAATCAGGACAGACCGCACACCTTCAAAGAAATCCTTATGTCTTAAAAATTTCTTCGCAAGAAGTAAATCAGTAGCGAAGCACTCCTTCAGCGTTTTCTGTTTCCCATCAACCAATTGCTTTAATGTGATTTTTAATGAAAAGGGAGACTTAGAAAGAAGAATTTCTTTCACATTCATGCTAAAATCACTTCCTTCAGTTTTAAGTGACTGCAGGATCTCCTCCAACGTCTCAAACTTAAAATGGGCATCGATCATTTTTTGATAAGGACGAAGCTTGCTTTCTTCGGGTGGATTCGTTCGAAATTCATCGACCAATTGATTAAGTTGAGCTTCAATTTCAACTGTGCTCCAATTCGTCTTTTCCACTTTTTCAATAAATCGCTCTAAATGGTCACTTTCCATATAAAAGTCTGTGCCATTCATATACAACACATCAGCAGCATTTATGACGGATGCTGTTAATGCTAGATATCTCCCCAGATACCCTGGGGCTTTATTTAGAAAGTAGGCCCCGCCAACATCGGGAAAAAAACCGATATTCATTTCGGGCATCGACCATTTCGTACGTTCCGTAACAATTCGATGACTGGCCCCATAAGTTAATCCTACACCGCCCCCCATCACGATGCCATCTAAACATGCAATAATCGGCTTTGAAAATTGATAGACAGCCATATCAACCTCATATTCTTTTTCGAAAAAATGCTCGGCATCTTGCCTTGCTGACTCTGACAAACGAGCTTCATAGAGTGCTTTAATATCACCGCCGGCACAAAGCCCTTTTATACCTGCCCCTTTAATGATGACAACAGAAATATTATCATCTATCTTCCATTCTGAAAGCTTTTCACCAATAGCAGTGACCATATTATGAGAAAGTGAATTAAGAGCTTTCGGACGGTTCAAAACAATGGTTGCAACACCAGTTTGGCTAACAGAAAACAATACTTCAGCGGACATTCGATCTACTCCTTTTTATGAATGTTTAAAGTCTGGTTCACGTTTCTCGACGAATGCATGAATTCCTTCCTTAGCATCAGAAGTTAGGAAGAGTTCAGCAAATCTTTTTCGTTCCCGTTCCAACCCTTTTTCCATACTCTCGTTACTGCCTTGAATAATGCATTCAACTGCACGCATTACACTCGTCATGCTTTTTCCTTCTACAAATGACAGTGCTATAGCAGTGGCTGTCTTTAGTAGATCCTCTTTCTTCACAGCTAACTGAGCAATCTTGAGCTCTACAGCATCAGTTGCTGAAAGTGTCCGGCTTGTAAGGATTAAATCAAGTGCAGTCGCTGTATCTGTTATCTTGCGGAGCCTTTGTGTACCTCCAAACGTAGGAATCAAACCCAGTTTTAATTCTGGCAGACCAACAGTCGCCTGTTCTGAGATGATTCTGAAATGACAGCTCATGGCAAGCTCAAGTCCTCCACCAAGTGCTGGTCCATTGATTGCAGCAATGACAGGTTTTTTCAGCACTTCAATTTCATCACAGAGCGCCTGTCCTCCTTCAGCGAGTGCCAACCCTTGTTCTTGATCCCCTAATTTGGAAACAAATTCTTTTATGTCTGCTCCTGCAACGAAGAACCGACCAACCCCTGTAATGATAATTGCTCTCGTTTCATCATCATATGCCAGATGTTGAAGAACAGATCGCAATTCAGCGATGCAAGAAGTAGATAATGTATTTGCCGGCGGATTGTTTATCATGATAGTTGTCAGATAATTTTCTTTTTCAATTATAACGTATTTGTCGTTCAAAATTTATCCCCCCGATCAATAATAAAGAAAAGCCCCCTCAAAAAATCTTTATTTTCAAGTAGAGGGAGCATGTTTTAGAGATAATCAGAATTAGAACCAACGTTCAGTTACGACTTTTTTTCGTGTGTAAAATTGGACACCATCTTTACCGTTTGTTCCAAGATCTCCATAGAAGGAAGCCTTATTCCCTGCGAAGGAAAAAAACGCCATTGGAGCTGGTACATTGACATTCACCCCGATCATTCCGGCATCAATTTTGTCACGGAACTGCTGAACACTTTTGCCACTCGATGTGTAAATAACAGCCCCGTTGGCAAATTTGGATTGATTCGCAAGTTCTATCCCCTCTTCAAGGTCTTTTATTCGTACGACACTCAATACTGGTGCGAAGATTTCGTCCTGCCAAATTTTCATATCAGATTTTACATGATCAAAAATAGTAGCACCCACATAATATCCTTCCCGCACATCTGGCTCGCGTCCGTCTACTGTTAATAAAGCTCCTTCTTTTACGCCAGTATCAATATAATGAAGAACACGATTTTTATGAACTTCACGAATTAGTGGACCAACAAAATGATCCTCAGATCTACCATCACCTGTTTTCAACTCGCGTGTTTCAGAAACGAGCAGCTCCATAAACTCATCGGCAATCTCATCAACGACAGCCACGACAGAGCAGGCCATACAACGTTCCCCACTGCTACCAAACGCCGCTCCAATGATACCCTGAACCGATTTTTCAAGATGACAATCCGCCAACACAATCGCATGATTTTTCGCACCGGCAAGTGCCTGGACGCGTTTTCCGTTAGCTGTACCCGTTTGATACACATGCTTAGCTACTGGCTCTGACCCAACGAAGGAAATGGCTTTGATCGCTTTATTCTCCAATAAACCGTTCACAACATCCTTTGCCCCATGCACGAGATTCAAGACACCTTTCGGAAAACCTGATTCATAGAACAGCTCCACAAGTTTCTCTGCTAGAATAGGAGTGCGTTCTGAGACTTTTAGGACGAATGTATTTCCACACGCGATAGCAAGCGGAAACATCCATAAGGGCACCATCATCGGAAAGTTAAATGGCGTAATACCAGCAACAACCCCTAAAGGATAACGCCAAATCGAGCCATCAATGCCTTCGGCTATCCCTCCTAGTGCTTCCCCTATCATTAAAGTAGGGGCTGCGGTCGCAAGCTCAACAACTTCGATCCCTCGCTGCACTTCACCGCGGGCATCCTTCAATGTTTTGCCGTTTTCCATCGTAATGATTTCAGCCAATTGTTCTTTGTGCTCTTGTAAAAGCTGTAGGTATTTGTATAATAATCTCGCTCTGTTAGGAACTGGTACTGATGACCAAGTCAGAAAAGCATCTTGAGCGGCTTGAGTGGCATGCTCTACATCTATTTTAGTAGATAGAGGTACATAGGCAATTATTTTTCCGTTTGCAGGATTGAGCACTTCTTCCGTTTCAGTTCCTGTAGAATCAACCCATTCTCCATTGATATTATTTTGCAATTTTTTTATATTGGTTGTAATCATCTGTTTTCTCACCCCTTCTTATTAGAAAAACTTGGCGTTCGCCAAGTCCTTTCGGCGAATGCCCTAGCTTTTCTTATGCGGTATTATTAGCAGTCATTTATTTGAATGTAATTTTACTTTAGCACGTCAAAAAACTTAAACTTTCCTAATAGCTAAAGTAGTCGTTGTTTGATCACTTATTTTTTTGTATAAGACAGACATATCTTTTTCGCCAAATCCTTTTTTTTCGGTTTCTTCATAGAGATCAAAGAGGATTTTGCTTACTGGTAGCCCCACCTTATTTTTTTCAGCTAAATCCAATGCAAAGCCAAGGTCTTTTCTCAACAGCTTCAAAGCAAAACCGGGCTCGTAGTTATCATTCGCTATGAAACTTTTATAGTTGCGCTCATAGATACGGCTCTGACCATAACTAACATTCAGCATCTCAAACAATTTATCCAGATCTAGATTGCTACTCTTTGCAAGATGCAGCGCTTCACTAACACCAGCTGTATAAAAACCTATCAAAAGATTATTAATCAGCTTCGTATTCGTCCCACTTTCAACCTGCTCGTTTACATGGAAAATATGCTCACCCATTACCTTAAAGACAGGCATTGCCTTATCAAAAGTGGACTTCATACCTCCTACCATAAAGGTAAGTGTCCTGTTTATCGCCCCGATTACACCACCACTGACAGGTGCTGCTAAATACTCAACACCCCTTCCCTTGGCAGCTTCTTCAATTCGAAGATTTAAAGCGGGAGCAACCGTACTCGTATCGATTAATAAGATGCCAGGTTCAGACAGATGAACAAGTCCTTTTTCCCCTAGAAAAACCTCCTCTACTGCGCTTGATGAAGGAAGACTTGTCAAGATGACATCACATATTTCAACCATCTTTTCAATTGAGATACCTATCGTTCCTCCCGCTTGATGAAAAGACATCTCAGCTTCTTTGTTCAGATCTATACCGAATACAGTAAAGTTTGATAGAAGTAAATTTTGCGACATAGGAAGACCCATATTGCCCAAACCAATGAATCCAATTTTTTTCACATGACTTCACTCCATTCATACAATATATTTTTCATGCTCGGCGATTCTTTCTGAGATTTCACGTTTTTTCGTAAATAGGTTGCTGTAGATTGGCATAGGAAGCCCGTGAATCTCACTTAATACGTTTTTTCTTTCTGCTTCATCTGATTTTATGCCTGACATGATTGACAGCACCATCTCTTTCATTCTGCGAAAGCCTTCCTCACAAATGACGTTCGTCATCATCTCCTTCAACCGTTCTTTTTCTTTCCCATTCTTTTGTATCGCCTTTTCCGTCCGAATCACGGCCGATTCCATGACATAGATCTCAATCTCCATACAAGCGAGCAACCGTGAATATTCTTGTTCCTGCTGGATATTAATGCTTGACTGATCCAGTTCTTTCAAAGATTTGTAGAGTAGTCGATTAGACAGCTCAATAAAATGCTCGTTTTTGTTTTTTTGTTTACTCTGTAAAGTGGCGAACGAGTTGCCAGCATTTTGATTCGCTCTTTTCATCAAAAGTTTGGCAATTGTCAAGCGATTGATTTCATTTGTGCCTTCGAAAATCCGGCTAATACGCGCATCTCGATACAATCGCTCCACTTCATATTCCTGCATATATCCATAACCACCATGGATTTGTACCGCTTCATCTACAATCCGGTCCAGCACTTCGGAGCAGTTCACTTTATTGATTGCACAAGCAGATGCGTAGTTTGTTAATTCTTTCAATTTTTCGTCTAATGGATCTGAAGAATCAAAAATCTGATCCAGGCTGTCCGCAGTCCTATAGGCGGCACTTTCCGCTCCATAAATCGAAATGGCCATATCCGCAATCTTTTCTTGAATCATGGAAAAATCAATAATCGGCCTGGCAAATTGTCTACGCTGCTTGGCGTAAGTCACAGCGAGCTTCAATGCTTGTTTTGATGCACCAATATTCGAAAACGCCAGCTTTAATCTCGCCATATTCAAAATATTCAATGCCACGTGATGCCCTTTCCCGACTTTTCCTAATACATTCTCTATTGGTACACTGACTTCATCCAAGATTAAGGCTGCGGTCGATGAACCTTTTATCCCCATCTTTTTCTCTTCAGGTCCGACTGAAACTCCTCTGAAAGAACGCTCTACAATAAATGCAGTCATGCCTTCAGTTGTTTTCGCAAAAACGACATATAGATTAGCCACTTGTGCGTTCGTGATCCACTGTTTCTCACCATTTACTATCCAGGCAGTTCCATGCTCATTTAAAATGGCCGTCGTATTTGCATTTAAAGCGTCAGAGCCTGCATTAGGCTCCGTCAAGGCATACGCTCCGATCCATTGTCCCGATGTAAGTTTAGGTAAATATTTTTTTTTCTGTTCTTGTGTTCCGTAATAAACATATGGCAATGTCCCGACACCTGCGTGAATATTAAAGGAGACGCTAAACGATCCACCAGCACCCATCTTCTCAGCTACGAGCCCAGAGAGCTTTTTATTAAGAGAAAGACCACCATATTCTTCTGGGACTTCGACACTAAGTAGACCAAGCTCTCCTGCCTCTTGAAACAATCTTTTTATACTCTCATGATCATGCTGATCAATTGATTCAAGAAGAGGCATAACTTCGTTTCTAACAAATAGTTCTGTAATTTTGGCGATGAGTTGATCTTCCTCACAAAAATCTTCTGGAGTAAATATACTAATAACGGATTCATGATATGAGATGAATGGATCCTGCCATCGGGGTTCTGATTCGCCCATCATTTTCCTCCTCCCTTCCATTCAGAATAAAAAAAGATGCTGAATCCTTATACGACGAGTCATCATCTTCATTCTCATGGTGTGGTTTTATGATTTGTGTTCTTCAGTAAGGACTGTTTTTGCCATTTCTTTATCTAGATTTTCAAAGTCATAATAGGATATCGTGTTATACAGCTCACTTCTCGTTTGCATATCTTTTATTGCTTCTTTTTGTGTGCCTACCTTTTTTATAAGCTGAAATATTCGTTCATAGGCTTTTGCTGCTGCCCTTAAAGATGTCACTGGATAGATGACCATCTGAAAGCCCATATCCTGAAATTCTTCAGCTGTATAGTAAGGGGTCTTGCCAAATTCGGTCATGTTAGCAAGAAGAGGTGCATGAATACTGTTTCGAAATTGGCGAAATTCTTCTTCAGATTCGAGTGCCTCAGGGAAGATTGCAGCTGCCCCAGCATCTAAATAAGCAGCTGCTCTTTCAAGAGCCCCATCTAATCCTTCAATGCTACGAGCATCTGTCCGCGCTACGACGAGCAATGAAGGAGCCACCTCCTTAATCACCCTAATCTTCTGGACCATCTCTTCAATTGATACGAGTTGTTTCCCTTTAAGATGACCGCATTTTTTAGGCAATTGCTGATCTTCCAATTGAACCGCTGCCACAAGTGCTTCCATCATTTCTCTAGCGGTTCGAGCTACGTTCAAATACCCTCCAAATCCCGTATCTATATCGACTAAAACCGGCAAATTAGTCGCACGCACAAGATCCCTTGCACGTTCCGCCACCTCTGTCGAAGTCATAATTCCAAGATCAGGGAGCCCTTTACTTGCTGTATAAGCTGCACCTGATAAATAAAGAGCTGAAAACCCTGATTGCTTTGCAACAAGTGCAGCCATTGCATCATGTGCACCAGGAATCTGCAAAATGGTTCCACTGGACATAAGTTTCTTAAATTGAGTAGCCAGTTCTTCTTGTGTCAATGGTTTGTCTACAATCCACGCCATCTTAGACCACCTCCTTTTTAGATGAACAAATCAACAAAATCATTCACTTTCATATTCTCTAATTTTTTTTGGTCATCGCAGTTTTCTTCAATTAATCGTTGCTGTTTGCTTGAAAAATGGGTCTTGATATTATTTATGAATTTTTCTTTTATTTTCGGGATGGCTTCCTCTCGACGGAAACGGTGACCTAATGGATACTCTAATTCCACATTTTCAGTTACAATGCCATTTTTAAAACGGATCTGAATACTGTTGGCGATTGAGCGCTTGCTCGGATCAAGATAGTCTTCACTATACTGTTTGTTCTCTACTACTATCATCTTTTCGCGCAACTTATCAATTCTTCGATCTACAGCTGATTCGTTCTCGTAATCTTCCGCTTTGATATCCCCTTTTAACAATCCAATAGCCACGATGTACTGCAAGCAATGATCGCGATCCGCTGGGTTATATAGCGGACCTGTTTTATCAATAATACGAATCGCTGATTCATGTGTCATAATCTTGATTTCATCGATCTCATCAAGCCGGTTCACAACTTGAGGATGAAGCTTAACTGCGCACTCCGCTGCTGTTTGAGCATGGAATTCTGCCGGATAGGATACTTTAAATAGAACATTCTCCATCACATAGGAATCAAGCGGACGGCTGATCACTAATTCTTTTTTGTTAAAAAGAACATCCTGGAATCCCCATCCTGGTGCTGAAAGCCCCGTCGGATAGCCCATCTCTCCTTTTACAGCCATCATTGCCAAGTGAACACCCCTGCTTGTCGCATCCCCTGCTGCCCATGATTTGCGTGAGCCTGTATTCGGTGTATGCCTGTAAGTCCTCAAACTAGAATTGTCGATCCAAGCATTCGAAAGTGCGTTAATAATTTCCTGACGTGTTCCGCCTAACATCTTCGTTACAACGGCTGTAGTTGCAATTTTCACAAAAAGAACATGATCCAGCCCTACACGGTTTAAGCTGTTTTCCAACGCAAGAATCCCTTGAATCTCATGGGCTTTAATCATCATCTCTAGTACATCGCGAACACGTAATGGTTCTTTTCCTCCTACAATCTGTAATTGGCTTAAGTAATCGGCAACCGCAAGAATTCCACCAAGGTTATCAGAAGGATGGCCCCATTCTGCAGCTAGCCAAGTGTCGTTATAATCCAGCCAACGGATCATGCACCCGATATTGAATGCTCCCTTTATCGGATCTAATACATACGATGTACCAGGTACTCGAGTTCCATTAGGTACGACTGTGCCGGGCACGACGGGTCCTAGCAGCTTTGTACATTCCGGATAGTTGAGAGCAAGAATACCGCATCCTAGTGTGTCAAGTAATACATAATGCGCCGTTTGATACGCTTCCGAACTCGTAATATCTTTGTACAATACGTAATCGGCAATTTCTTCTAATAAAACATCTGTTTTCGTATTTTCGTTCATTTTTAGCATGAGATACCTTCCTTTTCTATAAGATGTTGATTATGATGAATATGGGTATTCGCCAAAATATCCATTTTCATCAGGTGAGCGACATTTTACAACCCATCAGTTGTTTATTGGAACACATGTCGCTCACCTATATAATGTACTCGTGGACGGAAAAGCCGATTATTCGCATGCTGCTCAATCACATGTGCACAAAGTCCAACTGTTCTTGCACTGAAAAAGATAGGTGTGTATAAGGGAATCGGAATCCCGAGCAGCCAATAGACAGGCGCAGCATAGTAATCCAAATTTGGATAAATTCCTTTCTCCCTCTCCATTATTCTTTCTCCCGCTTCACCCATCTCATATAATGTATAGTCACCATTTAAATCGCATAGTTCTTTTAGCGCCTCCTTCATCATTAAAGCCCGAGGATCCATCTTTTTCATATAAACCCGGTGTCCGAATCCCATAATTTTTTCTTTTTTAAACAGCTTTGTTTCAAGAATTTCTTCAAACTTCCGCACACTATCCGCTTCATTAAGCATATACATAACAGCCTCATTGGCCCCTCCATGCAGGTTTCCTTTTAAGGATGCAACTGCACCTGTTAATGCCCCGTATAAATCGGACTGAGTAGAGGCTATTACTCTAGCTGTAAACGTAGAATTCGGCATTTCATGCTCACTATAAAGAACAAGGGAACGATCAAATATTTTTTCTTCTAATGGAGAGGGTATTCGACCAGTTATCATATAAAAGAAATTCGCACTATAAGGAAGGTTTCTATTTGGGCGAATCGTCTCCAAATTTTGAAGTACCCGATAGCTGTTTGCCACTAAATTTGGTACCTTTCCAAGCAATTGATATGCACGCTTCTTATTCACTGGCAGTGACCGTCCATCAAGGTCACTATCATATCCTGCTAGTGCCGAGATTCCTGTCCTGAGTCCATCCATTGGATGTGTCTTTTTTGGCAGACACTTGAAAATTTCCAAAAGCTCATCTGGAATCTCATATTCACTCTTCAAATTCCCTTCCATTACTGCTTTTTCTGCAGAATCTGCTAATCTTTCTTCAAGCAATAAGTGAACAATATCCAAATACTCTTTCGATTGTGATAGTTTAATAAGGTCATAACCTTGGATCACAATTTCACTTTGTACTGTATCTAAAAATGAAATTTTCGTCTCAGCTGCGACTACACCATCTAATCCTGGATAATATTTTTCTCTTGCTTCCAATCATTTCTTCCCCCTATCTCCAAATAGTTCTTCATTGATTTTGTTGTAAGCCCTTTCAAGGTTTTTCAAAAAAACTTCCTTTTCCTCACAAGTTTCTTTATGACTATTAATTTCTCCCATCTGCAGCTTATAATAGGATGGCATTGTAACCGTCATTTCACCTATAAGGTTATTCATGATACATGTTTTAAAGTGATCCATAAAATATTCAACTGTTCCAAACAATGAAATCCTCCTCGTATCAGCCCTGCATTAAAATGACCATTAAAAAAACAACTTCAAAAAGAAGTTGTTAAGATCGAACTAATGCCTAAATAAACATGTTTTAATTCCATAAAAAAACATGTTTTAATCGTTCGCACTTAACACCCCCTATCCTCGTAGGTATTGATGTATGCTGAAACAGGCAGGTCTCCTGGCTTATGATCATCACTTTTCGAACCTTCCCATCTTCATGTAATTGAAGACAGTGGCTATCTCGAATCGCTCCCAAATACAGTTGCGGGACAGCATCGGACTTAAACCGAACTTCCCTTTTAAGTAGATAGATGCCTAAACATCCTTCCACACCTGTTTCACACCTATTTAGTTTCCAACAAAGCATATCAAATATTTAGAAAATTAACAAATGTTTTAACCTCACTTCTCATGCAGCAAGCTAAAAGCCTATTACATGAGAAGTTTCAACTCTATATAAGTCGTCCAATTACTACAACTACTGCTAAAATTAAAATAATCAAATTGCTCACGATCGCTTTATTCTCTTTACGCTTACCATGAAGCAGCGCTGCAAAAATCATTATAAGTGCTAACCCTATTGCTGCAAGTGGCGTCAAAATTGGAACGATATCAAGAGCCCACGGCAAAATTAAGCCAATCGCACCTAAAATTTCGGCTACTCCAATGGCAATCAATTTACTGTTTGAAACATCTTTCGCCCAATCCATCGATTTTTTTGTTTGTTCTGCTTGAAAAGCTTTTTTGCCGCCAGCCATTAAGAATAAAAGGGCTAATAAAATTTGGACAATCCATAATGCAATATTCACCAATTACGCACCCCCTTCCTCATTCATTGAAAGTACTTTTTTTAGACTGAAGTACTTTCCTATTTTTATGAATACGCAGGCACATCTAAAAAAAGACGTCGCATATTCACTTCTGCTTTTCACCTTAAAGTCAGCAGGACTGCTACATTCATTCTATAAAATAAAGTTTGTTAGAATAATTGTCGGCAAGTATTTTTCAAGTTAGAGAACTGTCTAGCTCCACATGAAAAGCTACGACAAAAATATATATCGCACGATTAAAAGCATTAGAAACACCTCCTGTGGATTCCATTTTTCTTAAATAATCGCAATTTTGGAATAGGTATCGCTTTATCATTTTGATTAAGCTTATGGAGGAGAGGAGTTGTTCTACATGATTAGACAGAAAGGACCTGCATCAGGCTATTTATCCCAAGCTTTTTTAGCACAGTTATTTTTTTGGAGCGTTTTCACTGTCAATCTTTTATACCAAGTACAAATTGTCGGAATGAATGCCTTACAGCTAGTACTAGCAGGTACTGTATTGG
>JAEWDX010000162.1 GCA_023389895.1 Bacillota bacterium | reverse complement strand
GTACCTATTCCACGTTCATATGCCTCTTTTGCGACAACCTCAACAAAGCGTGATTGTTCATCATCAATTTCATCGCAATGAATGTCAACTAATCGATTATACTTCTCAGCGAGGTCAAAGACTATTTTTAATGAATCTACTCCATATTCTCTCGTAAATTCAAAATGAGGAATACCACCTACTACATCTGCGCCCATCTTCAATGATTCCTCAAGCAATTCGATCCCATTAGGATAGGAAAGGATGCCTTCTTGTGGAAAAGCAACAAGTTGAATATCTATGAAGGATGCCATTTCTTCTTTTACTTCCAGCATTGCCTTTAAAGCTGTGAGCTCTGGATCTGTTACATCTACATGTGTGCGGACGTGCTGAATCCCTTGAGCAATTTGCCATTTTAACGCATGTTTAGCTCTTGTTTTCACATCATCCCTTGTTAAGGTTTCTTTTCGTAGCGCCCATCTTTGAATCCCTTCAAATAAGGTGCCGCTTTTATTCCACTCCGGTTCACCAGCTGTTAAAGTTGTATCTAAATGGATATGCGGCTCAATAAACGGAGGAAGGATGAGAGAACCATTAACATCAATGATTTCTTTTCCTGCAACATCTCCAAGTGTTTGCGTTACTTTATTAAACTTGCCGTCTTCTATTAATAAGTGCCAAAGTCCATCTTTCCCTCTAAGCTTTGCATTTTTAATAATCACTGATTACCCCGCCCTTATCATTTATTTTACTCATGGATACTTTTTGCTGAGGCAGACATTTCATCACAACGACATAAATAATGGCAGACCCTAATAATGCATTGATTGGAGGGATGCCTGGTGCAAATTTTGCAATGACAACTCCACATACCCATGCTAAGATCGCAACCCAATTAACTGCTTTAAATGTCATGGTTTCAAATGGTTCGTATTTTCCACGTTTTAAAATAAAATAATCTGCTAATATAATCGCTCCAATCGATGGCAGTGTGGAGCCTAAAATCGTCAAAAATCCAACAAAGTTATTATAAAGCCACATAGCTGCAATTGTACCGACAATTCCGTTAAAGACAACCACTTTATGCTTCGATATTTTCGTAATATTGGCAAAGCCTAATCCTGAAGCGTATAACGCACTATCATTTGTTGTCCAAATATTTAAGCCAAGGACAATGATGGCAGGGATAATGAGCCCCTGTAAAAACATTATATCCGAAACATCCGATTTCCCAAAAGCAATGGCCCCTACAGCACCAAACAAAAACATCAGTGTGTTTCCAAGAAAGAAAGCTATCACAATCGCCGTCACAGCTGAACGTGATGTCTTAGCAAAACGAGCAAAATCAGGCGTAAGCGTACCACCACTAATAAAAGAGCCGATACAAATGGTTAATGCTGCTGCAAGGCCCATTGTCTGAGTTGGTTCATAGGCGAGCAAGCCTTGAAGCCCCCCGATTGTTTCAGCTGCATCAAACATTGAATAACTCCCGAAAATGGCAATTGCGGGAACTGCGACAAATCCTAATACGGTTAAAGCCTTTATTCCAAATATCGCTGACGCTGTCATCATTAATCCTAAAATAGTAATTAATACATAAACATTAATCCCAGTCGCTTTTTCAACTGGAACAGCAAACATCGCAAGACCAACACCAAACCACCCTACTTGGGTTGTAGCTAATAAAAATGAAGATAAATAAGAGCCTTTTTCACCAAATGCATATCTCGTCAACAAATGGGTTGATAACCCCGTTTTTGCTGCAATATAAGCCAATGAACCTGTATATAAACCGAGGATGAAATTCCCCGTTAATACAATCCAAATAAACTGAACAAACGTCAACCCGCTTCCTAATGTCCCACCAGACCACATACTTGCTGAAAAAAAAGTGAAAGAGAGCATGACCGCAAGAATTTTCCAAAATCCATTACGATTCGTCTGAGGCACTGCCTGAAACGAGAATTCTTTATCTACCTTTGACATACCAATTCCCCCAATAAGTTAGTTGATTAGAAACTGGTACCGAAGAAAACTTCGATTACTTTAGACGATTAGGAAAAGAAAAAGCTTCTTGCCAATACCCTGACAAGAAGCTTTTTCTACATAATAAACATTGGATATCCTTCACATAGGCTACCCAAGCAATGATCATTATTTCCGCTGTCCTTGTCAGCCTCTCTGGACTGAATTAAAGGTACCAGTATTTAATTAAGATATATTATTGCACAAAATTGTTGGCCTGTCATCCCAAAATTTCTTGTTACACGGAATTATTTCACACAGAATGATGAAATGGTGTCTGATATAACCCGAACCCCAAAAACCTCATTTACTTATGATACGGTTCTCCGTGTTATATCTAAATGAGGTTTTCGGTTTGTTACCTACTAATGTTTCTAACAAGAAAAATGTCCAGTTTGTCTTATTCCCCCTAACTACTGCCAACACTAAAGTATCACTTCACTTCTTATTAGCTTCATGTACTTTCAGCTGCTTCCCTTTGATTGTTGTGTTCTTCATCCTTTTCAACACAATCGGACCTTTATCATTTAATATTTCAACATAAGAAACAGTATCTAATATTGTAATGATACCAATATCCTCCACTGATACTCCGTCAATTTTTGCAATCGTTCCAACAAAATCTACTGCTCTAAGCTTCTTTTTCTTACCACCATTAAAGTACAACTTCATGATTTGCTTGTTTAACTTTTCACTTTTCGCTTTTTTAATCATTGGTTCAACATTCATTTTTGCTTCAAAGGCAGGTTTCTTATCTGAAACTTCCTCTTTTGAAGGAGCGGCCATTTTCGAAATCTCAAAACCAATGTATTCTTCAATTTCACTTAAAAACCGATCTTCAAATGGTGTAACAAAAGTGATAGCTTTCCCCTCTTGACCCGCTCGTCCTGTTCTTCCCGTACGATGGACATAGCTTTCTTTCTCTAATGGAAGGTCATAGTTGATGACATGTGTAATATTCTCAATATCAATTCCTCTAGCGGCAACATCCGTAGCAATCAAATACCGAAATTCTCCTCTGCTAAAGTCACTCATCACGTCAAGTCGATCCTCTTGTATCATGCCGCCGTGGATTTTATCACAGCTATAACCTAAATCCTCAAACTGATCACACAAAGTATCTACTCGATCTTTTGTTCGACAGAAGATGATGCAACTATCTGGATTTTCAACAATCGTTACATCTTTAAGCATAGAAAATTTATCGTCTTCTGCCACTTCAAAAAGAGAATGATCAATTTTATCAGTCGTGAGTCCCGTCGCCTTAATTTCAATATCGATAGGTGTTTTCATATAGTTAAGTGAGAGGCTTTTAACCTCCTCTGGTAAAGTAGCTGAAAATAGCATTGTCATTCGTTTTCGAGGTAACTCCTTGATGATGGCTTCTACTTGTTCAATAAACCCCATGTTTAACATCTCGTCAGCTTCATCAATAACAAGATAGTGAATCCGCTCTAAGGTCAGAGTACCTCTTTCAATATGATCTAACACACGGCCCGGAGTACCAACGACTACATGCGTTTTTTGCTTTAATTCTGTTTTTTGGATGGCAAAAGGTTGTTTTCCATAAACAGCTGTTGCTTTTATCCGTTTAAATCTACCAATGTTTATGAAATCTTCTTTCACTTGCACAGCAAGTTCTCTCGTTGGTGTCAAAATTAACGCTTGAGGTTTATTTTCCTTCCAATCAATTAATTCACAAATTGGAATCCCGTATGAAGCAGTCTTCCCACTTCCTGTTTGTGATTTTACGACAAGATCTATTTTCTCTAACACAAGAGGTATAACCTTACTTTGAACGGCTGTTGGATTTACATATTCTAAGCTATCCAGCGCGTTTACTATTTCATTACTTAATTGATAATCTTTAAAACTTTCTTTGCACATAACTAAGCCTCTTTTATTTTGGATTATTTACCTTATTATTTCCGTAAAAATCATTACCTTATACAAACTTCCATTATACGCGAACTTCACCTTGTAAATGAGTTAGTGCGTGAATTAATAAAAAAGTGACCTGCCTTTTGGGCAAGCAGTGGGACAACCGTGACAAAAAAGGCAACCATTCCGATTCTAAGAAAAATACTTATAGAAATAAATAATACCCCAAACAGACCGACCTTTCCTCCACACCCACTCGACTGGCGTAAATAAAGGCCCGGCAACCCGATTAAGATTAAACCATATGCTAAGAAAGCTAGGCTGTAATAAAATACCCACTGTGGATCCTGAAGTTCACTTGCCGATGCCGAAGGAAAATCCGAATTCACAAAAAACGACCAAATGGAGGATACAAGGTTTAAGAAAGCGGCCAACAATAAGACATTTCCTGAAAAACGAAACAGGCTTTTAGTGGACATCCATTTTCACACTTATGATTTAGTTCATCCTGCACTTATTCATTAATATGAAATCTTGAGAATCATTAGGCTATTCCTCAAAAATATTTTTTTAGCTAACTAGCGGTTTTTTAGAACCTCAAATTAGCCTAAGCGCTTATAAAATTTGTCCAGTTTAGTGTTTAAATCTCGTACCTTTTTTGTCGTGTTTGACAGATGTGTAATTGAGCACATAATTCACAGTCAAATCAAAAAAACACCCTGTTCCGCAACTAAAACGAAACAGGGCTTTGCTATATTATTGCAAGCGTTCTAAATCTTGATAGTCTTTCATATATGGACCATTATCCGCTACGGATGAATGGTACAGTGCTTTAATGGCTAAATTTTTCTCTAAACCCATTTCTACTTTTATCTTCTTTAGCTCATCATGCAATTCACGGTGCTCATTTATTAATTTCGTCATAATTATTTTATTATATTTCATATTGTCACATCCCTAGTGCATTATTTTAATAAACACGACTTTTAAATAGTTAAATTCGGGAAAATTGTGTGGAACGGTAAAATCTTCTGGTAACTGATGCTCTTCTAAAATTTTGTAGCGTATATTCGTTTCCGTAAATGCTTTATCAATAAATGTTTTAAACTTCAAACGAAAGTAAAACAAAGGGAAGGTTCTCGATTCAAAACATGAGAACTTCTCCCTGTTCACCAACATAGCTTATCATTTTATGGTCTTAATAAAATTTTTCCCGTGCTTTTGCGACTTTCTAGAAAATGATGCGCTTTGCGGCCATCTCGTAGTGTAAATACCGTAGGCTCAGATACTGTTATTTTCCCTTCTTCTAACCAGCGGAACAACTCGGCTGAACGGGTTGCCCGTTCCTCACGGGTAGTAAGGACATTCCAAAGATCCCCACCAGTCAAAGTCTTTGACGTATCCATCAACATCCTTGAGTCAACTGGAGCAGGGTCTCCCCCTGCCATTCCAAAAAATACGACTGTTCCCCCAATGCGAGTTGCTGCAAAACTATCTTCAAGCGTGGAGCCTACTGAGTCATAGACTACATCCACACCTTTCCCGTTTGTTGCCTCTAAAACTTGTCTCTTCCAATCATCCGAGTACAAGAAAACCTTATTTACTCCAGCTTTCTTAACTGCCGACGCCTTCTCCATAGAGGAGGTCAAACCAATGACCCTTCCACCGAGGAGCTTTGCAATTTGGACGAGCAGCTGTCCAACGCCCCCTGCTGCCGCATGAACTAGAATTATATCATTCTCCTTAACCGCATAACTATCTTTTGTTAAATAGTGAGCAGTCAAGCCTTGCAGTAAAACAGAAGCCGCCTCTTCAAATGCAATGGTCTCTGGAAGAGGAATTGCTTTTTCCACCGGAACAGCCACTTGTTCCGCGTTAGCATATGGGACATCGGCAAATGCAACAGGGTCGCCAACACTGATTCCTTGAACATTAGCTCCCGTTTTTTCAACGACTTCCTCCCCTTCATAACCTAAAATAAACGGGGAAATGCCAGTAAGATGATAGTTCCCTTTTCTTCTATAAATATCTGCAAAATTCAATCCAATTGCTTTCATCCTTACTAATATTTCATCATGCCCGATAACCGGATCCGGAATTTCAAGATATTCTAGTACTTCCGGTCCTCCGAATGTATTAAACACAAGTGCTTTCAAATGAACGACCTCCTCTTATATATTTTTTTAATACATTTTAATTTATTTTAATCACCATTGGAAATGCAATCAATTTCTCTTCTTTGGACTATAGGTTAATTGATAAAACCTCCCTTACTTATGATACGGTTCTGCGAACTTTATTAAACATAATAAAATTAAATATGGGAAAAATGGGAAAAACTTAGAAAAAATTTATTTAACAAGTATTAATTTTTATGTAAAACATCTTGATGCATTACAAGCAGAACTATATGAGGATGAGGCTGGGACATAACTAATTTTCCACTTCGTAAAACCGAATGATATATTGAGAAACAACGTACAAAGAAAGTAAAAACCGAACTATTACGAAGTACTTAATTGTAGCTTCGTAAAATAGTTCGG